>DOTU01000194.1:15330-29710 GCA_003520965.1 Candidatus Zixiibacteriota bacterium | reverse complement strand
AGAGCGGGTCTTAAGCCCGCAATCAGGGTCTATCCAAACGGCGTCTTTGGGCAGATATTCAAGCGCCTTTAGTATGCGCGATTTAATCATCCCTGCATCTTCAATCAGGTGCGAATGCACATCAACCACACCGAAGGTGATATCTTTAGTAAATGGGTGACGCCTGAACGCCTCTAACATATCGAGATCGGAGTTGGACATCTCCAGGTCGAAATTATGCACCGGCAGGTTGAGCATCGCCGGATATATTTTCTCAAAGGCCCCATAGCAAATATGGGTGATAAAATAAGCATTCTGCCCAGAAGTCACCTTTTCTAGCCCCAGCCGAGCGATCTCAAGTTCTTCCGGTCTGACGCTGATAGCGGGCTCATCAACCTGAATTATCTTGCACCCAGCCGCGATAAGCTCGCGTACCTCTTCGCGGATTAGTTCCGCCAGGGCCAATGTAGCCGATGCGCGGTCGTCATAGTATTCATTAAATGACCAATCCATGATTGTGTAGGGTCCGGTGAGCATCCCCTTAACGGGCTTTTGGGTGAGCGACTGAGCGCGCTTCCACCACTCAACCGTAATTGGACCAGGGTAGGTCAGTTTGCCCTTAATAATCGGCTTGTAGTAGAAACGATTGCCATAAGACCGAACCAGCCCTCCCGGATCAAAGCCGGGGATATGCTCGGCGAAATAGGCCACCATATCACCCCGATACATTTCGCCATCAACTAAAATATCAATCCCGATCTGCTCTTGAAAATCTATCCATTCTTTAGTCGCGCGACCTTCCAGGGCGGTCAGTTCCTTCTCATTGATTCGGCCTCGCTTGAGATCGGTCCGGGCCTTGGTCAGGTAGTCTGGTTTCGGGAAACTGCCTACAGAAGTAGTAGGTAAAAGGGGGAGGGGTATGCCTAATTCTTTTAATAACTTACGACTCATACTTAATTTATCCGTTTAATAGTTTGACAACTTCTGCTGTTAGCTTGAGTTTATGTATTGCGTAGTATCGAGGCAGATACTCCAACCCGCATGAGGTGGTCAGGTGACATTCTCCGTTTATCCTTTTTAACGGCGCTTCAAGTGAGCGCGCAATTTGCGAAGCCGATTCCAGCTTCGTATTACGCCCATCGAGAATTCCGAGCGCGAGCGGCTTTGTTGAACCTTCAGATGTAATCCGATTCAAAAGGCCGGGGGAGTAGGTGAAATCGATTCCAATCATTTCGGCTGGAATTTCTCCCAACTTGTCGTAGAGCTTGCCAATATCTCCGAAATAAAACGACAGAATAATTTTGGCGCTTCCCTTTGCTTTCGAAAATCGGTCAAACGATTCTCGGAAGAGATCAAAATGCTCAGGATTCCTGACCAGCCACGGCTCTTCAACCTGCACATACTCCGCACCGTTTTGAGTCATCATGGCGGCCTCTTGTCCAAGCAACTCTCCCAAACGGAGTGAAAACTCTGAGAGTTTCATCGCTGACTTATTGAGCGACATGGCTGCTAGGCTGAGCGGCCCCAAAAGTACACCCTTTACAGGTTTTCCAGCCTTATTCGCAGCATAAAAAATCTCCTTACTGAGATTGCCATTGCCGGAAGAAATATCGCCTGGCACAACAGGTTGACGATAGTAGGTATTGGTATCGAAGAACCTTAACAGGCCATTGATCTCGAACCCCTTCAGGTTTTTGGCGATATGCGAGGCTAAATCATACCAACGGATCAAACCATCGCTTACAAGCTCAAGACCGGTATCCACTTGAATGCTAATAGTTTCATCAACCACCTGGTTTTCAATGGCGGTTAGCTCATCCTTTGTAATTTTTCCTGCCTCAAAACTAGCGATTGCCCGGCGAAGCTTCTGCTCCTCCGGTTGCTCCCCAATCCTGGGGAAACTCGAATGAATAGCTGCTTTTATTTTCATAATATTCAATATTAATAAGCGATTGCTTAAAATCAAGTTTATATTTAAGCTCCAATAATATATAATAAACATAGTGGAATTAATTTACCTTGAAATTTGTTAAACGTAATAAGAATATGATAATTTCGTAAGGGAGGAAAATATGAAGAGGTTTTGGGTTTTAATCTGTCTGCTAATCCTACTTAGTTCGATTTCAGCAAATGCTTTTGTTACTGACAATACCGCGATTGATCAGGCAATTTCGATTGGCTATTACGATCAGGACCCGGCCTATCTGGCTAATCTCATGCCGCTTTCAAAAAGCGATCCATCCTGGAACGCCTTTGTGCGTGAGCATAGCCGGTGGACTGGACAAGCAAATATATTAACCGGCCTGATCCACCGCGCCTGGGGCGGAGCGATCTATATCGGTGTGCCCAAAAGCGCAGATGAGGCTCGTAATCTGGCTCTATCATTTCTCAATACTAATATTGGGCTATTGAAGATTTCGACCGAAGATCTTGTGCTTGTTTCTTCTCGTCATGGAGGTCATCACTGGTTTGTTGATTTTAAGCAGCAATACAGAGGCCTTGATGTTTTTGGCAGCATGATCTCGGTGCGCATTTCGGATTGGGGTAATGTTGTTCTGTTCCAATGCGATTATCTACCGGGTATCAACATTTCAATGACACCTGCGCTTACCTCTCTGGCTGCACAAAACTCGGCTGCTTTTGGTCTGGTCAGCTCGGTTCGGAAAACAAGCGAACCAAGTCTTATCGTCCTACCGTTACCGGGCGCTGATCGCTTTGATTATCGTCTGGCCTATCAAACCAATGTCACCACCGATCAGCCTGCCTGCTGGCAAACGATTGTTGATGCCAATACGGGACATGTGCTTTATCGAAAAAATATCATTTATTATGAAACGGTCGACGGCTACCTAAGCGGTAAGATATTTCCAACCACGCCGTTTGATACTTTGATAACTTTACCATTCGAATACCATAATGTCAGGATCGCTGGGCTTGATACTCTGGATACCGATACACAAGGTTTCTTCAGCGCTGACGTGCCCGATTCGCTATTGCGTAGACTCGACCTCTCAATGTCTGGGTTGTATGTCAAAGTGAAAGACTCTACCAGCACACAACCGGCGCTGGTTGATACTATCGCGCCCGGGGATACCTTGCATATTACCTGGGCAACACCCCAGGCCAGCAATGACGAGCGTAATGTTTACTACCATGTAAATGTGGTGCATGATTTTATCAAGGCCATAGATCTTGAATTCGTCGGCCTTGATTTTCCTCTTCCTGCCAAGGTTAACATCAATTCAACTTGTAATGCTTATTGGGATGGTGCTTCAGTGAATTTTTTCGCAGCCGGGGGAGGTTGTACAAATACCGGTGAAATCGCTGATGTAATCTATCATGAGTATGGGCACGGAATCACCGATTATCAATATCGTCCGTTGTCACCATCGGGAGCGCAACATGAGGGGTGGTCGGATTACACTGCGGCCTCTATTACCAATCAACCATTAATTGGAAGGGGATTTTACACTTCTGGCCCCGACAGTTATCTGCGTACGGTCGATAATACCAACCGCTATCCCGAGAATTGGACCGGCGAATCTCATAATGACGGTTTGATTATTGCTGGCGCTCTGTGGGATCTTCGCGAGGCGCTCGCGCCGCGAACCGGTTACTGTGATTCGCTCTGGAATTTCGCGCGTTATGGACATTCGGCAAATTATCAGGATTATCTGGTTGATATCCTCGAATACGACGATGACGATGATACTTTGTACAACGGAACTCCGCATTGGGACCAGATTATGCCTGCTTTCGATCTACATGGTATTCATCCACTGGATATAATCACTATTTCGCATCAACCGTTAGGCGATACGATGGATACATCCAATCCATATCAATTGACCGTTAACCTGAGCTTTACTTTCACGCCGCCTAACAGAGATTCCGTATTCGTTAATTACCGAACCGGGAACGCCGGGCCATTTCAATTAATCCAATTAACTCCTACGGCAAATCCGAACGAATATGCAGGCGCGATTCCGGCGCAGCCTCTGGGGACACTGGTTGAATACTATATTTCTGTAGTTGATATTTCTGGTAGAGTCATAACCAATCCTGTGACTGCTCCATCGCCAACCTTCTTTTTCATCATTGGCCAACCCACGACACAGCGAGCTGACAGCCTGGAACGGGCCTCAAGCTGGATTGTGGGAGCTACCGGGGATGATGCCACCGCCGGGGTTTGGACACGTGTTGACCCCATCGGTACCTATGCGGACAGCGTCCCTCATATCCCGTACCAACCCGAGGACGACCATACACCGGCGCCTGGTATATACTGCTATATTACCGGCCAACAGCCTACCGGTAATCCCGATAATGGCGCCAACGATGTTGATGGCGGTAAAACCAGCCTGACTACCCCGCTGTATAACCTTTCAGCCTATGACAATCCGATCATCGAATATTTCAGATGGTTTACCACTACGCGCAATGTCGACGATACTTTTGAAGTGCAAATATCCAGCGACGGGGGAACTTCGTGGTCCCCGGTTGAAATATTAACTTCTATTGAAAATAGCTGGGTTAGGGCGCGCTTTTTAGTCGATCAGGTAATATCACAAAGATCACAAGTGAAACTGCGCTTCTCGGCTTCTGACAAAGGCAGCGGCGGTATAGTTGAGGGGGGCGTTGACGATCTCACATTCTATTCAATTACCCTGACATCCGTTGGCGGGGAACGGGGGAGAGGTCTGCCGACAAGCTACGCCCTGCACGAGAATTACCCCAATCCATTTAACGGTAGAACTGAGATTTTGTATGATCTCCCCAAATCATCTGATGTTACTCTATCCATTTTTGATATCGCTGGCAGATTGGTGTTTCAAAATGTAACTCCCAATCAAAGCGCGGGTACTCATTCAATTATCTGGGATTCGCATCAAGCGGGACATGATCTTGCCAGCGGTGTTTATCTCTATCGTCTCCAGGCTTCGGATTTCTCTGCCAGCCGAAAGATGCTGCTGTTAAAGTAAACCTTAGTTGTTTAGAGCAAATTAACGAGGTGTCAGGCCGAAGGATCTGACACCTCTATCTTTAAATAAGTTTATTTTAATTCTACCAGATTGGTATCGGCATAAAACAAAGAATGAAAGCCAATATACTCAAGTATCCGATAAATCGTCTTCCCCGCCCTATAGGGATATCATCCATTAATGTTGGCGGATGAGCCGGTTTCAATATGACGGAGATTATCAGCCAAAGAGCCCAGCCGATCCACCAAAATGATAGAATTAAAAGTCCTATCATAGCCATATAAGCTAGGAATTTCTGATACTTTCCAAAGAGCGCATACATAATATGGCCGCCGTCAAGTTGCCCGATAGGTAGCAGATTAATCATTGTTACCAGCAGCCCCACCCATCCTGCAAAAGCGATAGAGTTTGACGCTAAGATAGAGCCTGAGGGAGTAGGCCCTTTCATAAGAAAGGTTATCAGCTTGTACAAGATCGATTCCCCAAAATAGATGGCGTTGCCGCTGGGTTTTGGAAGCGGTATAAATGATGATCCGCCTATTCCAATTATCAGAATAATAATAGAGATAACCAGGCCCGCCAGAGGTCCAGCAGCAGCGACATCAAGAAGCTGACGCTTATTAATAAAAGCCGATTTTGATCTGATAAACGCCCCAAAGGTGCCAACTAAATTTGGTGCAGGGATGAAATATGGCAGAGTGACGTTGACTTTATTTATGCGAGCGGCAGAATAATGGCCAAACTCGTGACAGAGCATAATGGCTAATAGCGAAAGTGAAAATGGCAGTCCAGCTTGAAGCACCATAAGCGGGTTTTGTAACAATAGCGCCGGGTTCGAGAAAAAATCTACCCCCTCCTGCCAGGCGCCCGACAAAATGGTTGTAGCACCCGTAACCAGAAAGAGCGCCAGATTTAGCCAGGGGAATTTTGTCTTTTCGATAGTTTTGAGAGTCCTTAGACGGATCACAAGTTGTGGCTCGGTTGAAATGATTTCGGCTTGATACCCGAGCGTCTGAAGCTTGGATTCAATTACCCCTTGCAAGCCTATTAAGCTGACGACAGGGGTCCCTTTTAAGAGGATTTCATGTTTGGATGTAAAAACTGCGTTTATCTCGGCAATGCCTATCAGGGATTCAACGATTCTTTGAGCCAGATTATTCGTAGCATTAACTCCCATTTTCCAAGTTCCCTTTTCCCTATTATAATATGTGCCTAAGCTGATACTACAACAGAAAATAAATGTTCATCGGCTAGTTAATTTTTTATCTCAATATGCCGTTTCTATCCATAGAGTAATATCAATAGCGCCAAGATGTTGGGTAAGAATAAGATTGACAAACCCATCAATTTGGTTATTTTGATATAAGTGGAATAGATTTCAGGAGTTCCTCCGATGAAACGCATTCGTATCGTTTTTTTCCTCATCATCCTTTTCATAGGCGCGGCTATAGCGCAGGCCGAAATATATAAGCAATTAAGAATTTATAACCCCGAAGAGCGAACGGTACGAAAGATACTAAATCTTGGGATGGAACCTATTTTCAGTCGGCCCGGCGCTTATGTCGATTTTGCTGTGAGCGAGCAAATGATGCCTGCTTTTCAACACCTTAGAATCCCTTATTCAACAATCCATGAGGACTTATCGGCTTTTTATGAAAGCCGCAATGCCGGAACCACAATGGGCGGATTTCGTACTTTCAACGAAATGGTCGCTGTTATGGACTCATTCGCATTCGCCTACCCCAATTTCTGCGCTTCGAAATTCAGTATTGCCACCACAGGGCAGGGGAGACCCATCTGGGTAATGAAGGTGTCAGATAATCCAGGTGCAAATGAACTTGAACCCGAAGCTTTTATCAGCGGTCTAATCCATGCCCGTGAGCCCATAAGCGGCGAAATCTGCCTGGAGTTTATGCGTTTCTTATTCACCAATTATGGAATTGACCCAATTGCGACCGACCTGATCAATAATTACCAACTTTACTTCTGCCCGATCATGAACCCCGATGGGTACGAATATAATCGGCAAACAAACCCCGCGGGCGGCGGTATGTGGCGTAAAAACCGTCATCTCAACGGTGATGGCAGCATTGGAGTGGATCTTAATAGAAATTTCAGCTATTTTTGGGGATATGACGACAACGGTTCATCACCTTATCCTTCCGCCGAAACCTACAGGGGGGCAACCCCGGCCTCTGAACCGGAGATAACGGGAGTTCAAAATTTCGTTAATGAGCACGATTTCGCCATTGTATTAAACTACCACGCCTACGGCAACCTGTTTCTCTTTCCCTGGGGATATTATAATGTCGAATGCGATGATTATTCCCTCTATGATACATTGGGAGCCGTCGCCGAATCCATAGGTTATAGCGTCGGATCGCCCTGGGAATTGCTTTATAATGTTAACGGTGATATTGTTGATTGGAGTTATGGCGAAGATCGGCTGCATAAAAAATGTATTTCCCAGGTAATCGAAGTTGGTAATGATTACGATGGTTTTTGGCCTCAATTAAATCGTATCGGACCGCTTATCGGTGAAAACATCAGTATATTAAAAGATCTCCTGCCACGCGCTTTTTATATCTATAAGCGCCGATTGCCTCAAATGCTAACCATCACCTCCCCCGACTCCGTTGCCGCCGGCAGCAGGTTTTTTCTGCATTGGCAGAGTCCCTCTATGGATACTTTTAATCAGGCAATTTCCTATCGGGTAACCACTCAAACGGGTTATGCCCGGCATACCCAGAATTTTGAAGACACTCAGGGTTATTTCTTGGATAATTTTACACGCACCAATATTTCTCGCCATAGCGGCTCATATAGTGTTTATTCCGGGCAAGGAAACAACATGCGCAATTATGTTACCTTTGCCGAGCGGCTTAAGATTCAACGTAACGAAAATCTTACCTTCTGGGCACTTTATAACATCGAAAATGGTTACGATTATGCCTACGTCCAGGTTTCCACAAACGGCGGTCAAACCTGGTGGGAGATCAACGGCAACCTGTCCACCGATTCGAATCCTCATCGTCATAACAAGGGATTTGGTATCACTGGCAGCTCAAATGGTAATTGGGTTCAAGGGATTTATCCTTTGGGCACATACTCGGGCCAGGAGTTGAAAGTCCGCTTTGCCTACTGGACCGATGCCAGTGTCAATCCAGAGGGAATATACATTGATGATGTTTTCCCTTACGATGAGTTCGATTCCACGATTATTCTTTCTGAAAATGCAAACTCTGAGAGTTTGTTAGTGGGACCCTTTGGGACGGGGCCTCGATGGTTTAATGTGGAAGCTCGCGATGATCAAGGTCAACTCGGGCCAACTTCAGACCATTTCCAGATAGAAGTGACAGGTAGCGTTTACTCATTGATAGGTCGTATCAGGCTTTCTAATCCGTCCACGATTCCCGATGACGCCATAGTTTGTATTAGCTCATTAGGGCTCTCTGACACTACTGCGGAGGATGGCATTTACAATATTTCCCTGATTCCTCCGGGAACCTATGATATCACCGCTTCGCTTTATGGCTATTACCCGGATACCGCATTTAGCTATGTTATTTCGGAAAATTCAATGTTTGATTGGTTCCTGGAGCAGGCTTTGCCCTCAGCGCCAACCATAATATCGCCCCAAAATAACTCTGTGTTTGATACCGAATACGTGGCCTTCGACTGGAATGACGCACAATTGGCTACCGGGTATATATTGGAAATCGCAGAAGATATCGGTTTTAACAATATAGCCGTATACGATTCCAATCTAACATTTTCAGACTATGAAAACTCTACACCCTTCCTCAATGGGCAATACTATTGGCGAGTGACAGCTTTCAACGAGGCGGGATATTCCAATCGATCCGAAATAAATAGCTTTACCATAAATATCTTTTTATCTCCTCCGGATTTGCTATTCCCGAATCAAGCATTTGTATCGGATTCGTCGTATCTAACATTTAGCTGGGCCAGTGTTTTTCGGGCAGACCGCTATGCGATTGAAATCTCGCGCGATAGCCTTTTTACCAATGTTGGCCGATATGATTCCAATCTAACTGCCACGATTTATACAAATATAATTCCTTTTCAAAACCGCACTTATTATTGGCGCGTTACTGCGTTCTGGCAAGGATTTAGCTCGCCGCGATCGCAAGAAAGAATTTTTACGGTAAATACCCCGGTTGCACCGGCAATTTTACAGACCCCGCCCCGCGACCTATTGACAGATCAACCGATTGTTAATTTCGACTGGAATGATGTCCAGGGAGCAACCGGTTATATAATCGAAATCGCTGTTGATTCGCTCTTCTTGCAACACGTTGTCGCCGATTCCTCTATTTTGATTTCCGCTTTTACGGATACATTATCGGACGGGCGTTATTTCTGGCGCGTGGTTGCTTATAATGGCTCTATATATTCAGATAATAGCGAAACTCGCAGTTTTACGGTGCGTACTTATTTGGCGTCACCGGAACTGCTATTCCCTGTAAACGGCTATATTTCCAATTCAAATCTGATTAATTTCGCCTGGACGAACGCAGTGGGGGCACGCTATTACGTTTTCGAAACCGCGTCCGATTCGATTTTTACGAACCCGGGCCTGATAGATTCCACTCATATCGATACTACCTATGGAATGGCCGGTCCATTCGCCAATGGCCACTATTACTGGCGTGTTACCGCTTCCGACAGTTTGGTTTATTCGGAGAGATCGGCTACCGGAAGTTTCACTATTGATAATTCCCCGGATTTGCCATGTCCAATTTTGTTGCTTCCTGGAGACGGTTTTATTTCGCATCGCGCCTTTGTTAATTTCGATTGGACTGATTCGAGCAGCGGTCTCACTTATCTTTTTGAACTTTCAGGAAACCATGAATTTTCGCAGATGGTCATTTCCGAATCCACTTTAACTGAATCAAATTATATTAATAGTCTACCGCTGGCCAGCAACGATTATTTCTGGAGGGTGAAAACCACCGACGGTGTTCAGTGGTCAGCTTATTCCGAGATTAGAGGCTTTGAAGTGGGCAGTCTCTATCTCCCCGGGGATGCCAATAACTCAAATATCGTAAATGGCCTTGATGTTGTCTTTCTTATAAACTATTTTAAGGGATGGGGGCCGGCGCCCTCACCTTTTTTGGCGGGGGATGCCAACGGCAGTTGTAGCGTTAACGGCCTTGATGTTGTTTATCTTGTAAGGTATTTCAAGGGCGGTCCGGCTCCATTCGGGGGCGATTGCGACGACAGGATTGATATCAGACGCTAATTGGCCGAATAGTGAGTTGAATGGCAGATTTAGAAGATCGCGATAAAACAGATCCAATCTTCAAACTGGGTTTTGAGGAATCTCCGGTCGCAAACCACATCGGCGTTTTAACCGACGCTAATAAGGGACTGCGACGAAAAATCTTTGATCTCTATACAATATTTGAAATTTCTCGCCACCTCAATTCCATGCTCAACGTGGAATCGCTACTGGATGCAACCCTATTTACCTGCATAGGGCAGATGGGAGTAGCTGGTGCCGCGATAGTCGTTCAGGATCCATCCGACAACAAGCTTTCGCATTTTCATTTCAAAGGTCTCACTCTGCCTAAGGATGTTTCCATTCAGTTCTCGCGCGTGGGGCGACTTGTCCGCCATCTGCAGAGGATAGCCCGGCCTCAGCTAATCGGCGAATTGAAGGATGTCGTTCAGCCGGATACCGAGGACTACTCCAAGCTAAAAGCAGTTGAGGCCGAGCTAATCGTGCCGTTAATTTCAAAGGGTAATCTGCTTGGAATTCTTTTCTTGCCCCGCAAGCTTTCCGGGCAGCCTTATCAGGAAAACGATCTGGAATTTGTCTCAATTTTACTTAACCAACTTAGCGTAGCCATAGTCAACGCTCACCTCTACCAGAGCGAGAAGGAAGCGCTCTTAGAGCTGCGTTCAGCGCAAAAGAGGTTGATCGAATCAGAACGGCTGGCAGCTTTGGGGCGACTGGCCGCCTCGATTGCACATGAGGTTAACAATCCGCTGGGGATAATTAAAAATTACCTGACTATTATTTCCAAATCTCCAGGCACCTCCAATGATATCAAAAAAAATGTTACGATTGTCCATGAGGAGGTAGACCGCATAGCTCGGATCGTTCGTCAGCTTCTGGATTTTTATCGTCCCACTCTGGAGCAACAGGTGGAGTTGAATGTAACCGAGGTGGTTGATTCCACTCTGGATCTTACTTCGCAAAAGCTGCAAAGCATGGGGATCGAAATTTCCAGAATTTATGAAACCGAAGATATCAAGATTAACGGTTCGCCAACCAAACTCAAACAAGTGTTTCTGAACTTGATTCTTAACGCCCGCGATGTCATGCCGCGAGGTGGCAAGCTTACTGTTTCGGCTTGTCGCCGCAACGGATTCGCGGAGATCGAGTTTATCGATAGCGGAACAGGGATTTCGCCGGATGAGCTACCGAGGATATTTGAGCCGTTTTACACAACTAAAAAAGAATCGGGTACTGGGCTTGGCCTGGCTGTATGTCACGGTATTATATCATCGCATAATGGAACGATTTCGGCCTCCAACAATGCAAGTGGCGGGGCCATCTTCACTATCAAGTTGCCTTTATTATTTAAGGGAAAAAATGACTGAGCGAAAAATCCTGGTTATCGATGATGAGCCTCGTATGGTGGATAGCCTGAAGACTCTTCTGACTATGGAGGGATATCAGGTTGTCGGAGAAAATGACCCGATTAAAGCATTACAAAAGATTGATGAGGAAGATTTCGACCTTGTCATTACCGATATTAAAATGCCTGGCCACGATGGTATCGATATCCTGACCCGTGCCCATGCCAGAGACCCTTTCATGGGCGTAATTCTTATTACCGGGTATGCTTCTCTCGATAGTGCCCGACTGGCCATTGATAAGGGCGCTTTCGGATATCTCACCAAACCCCTGGAAATGGATGAACTAAAGCTGGCCGTTGCCCAGAGTATCGAAAAGAGACAAATTGAGCTTGAGCGCCTTAAACTCCTTAACGAGCTTAAAGTAGCAAATGAAACTCTTGAGCTTAAGCTTGCACAAATCAACGCCTTATCGGCTGCGGGAAACCTTTTGGCCACCACCCTTGAGTTGCGCGAAGCCCTGACCTCAATTCTCTCTCTGGCTATTGATGTTATCGGCGCCAAAATGGGTTCGGTGATGATTTTAGACCCCGAAAAACAAGAGCTTTATATCGGCGCTTCCTGTGGTTTGGAGGATAGCGTTGTGCAATCAACACATATGAAACTCGGTTCTTCGATCTCGGGATTTGTAGCTCAAACTGGCCGGGCGTTAATGATTGAGGATATCGAAAAAGATCCACGCTTTGCCCGCATCAATCGCCAGAAGTATGAATCCAAATCATTGATTTCGGTACCGTTAATTTATAAGGACCAGATATTTGGGGTTATTAATCTCAATAATAAACTGAACGGCAAATCGTTTACTCAGGACGATCTTTCAATGTTGGTCTCGATTGGTCTTCCCGCTGCAGTTGCGATTGATCGAGTAAACATCATCGCGGAGAAAACCCGCACAATCAATGAACTCACCGTTTTACACAGGCTGGCGGAAAAGGTCTCCATGCTGGATGATCCGGCCAAAATCGGCCAGGCCACCTATGAGGGCCTAAAACAGCTTTTTAACATTGAGTTTATCCTCTGGTACGATTACTATGAGCGCGGGAGCCAGTTACAGCTTGAATATTATTTCGGAAACCTGCCTCAAACCGCTTGGCCGCTTTCGGTCAGAGCCATAGACCTTGCTCATGAATCGGTGACTCTTGGTGACGAGTCGAATATCAAAGTTATGGAGGAGACTCTGGCCGAGAATATCCGGGGTTTTGTAGGCGGAGAAAAGATCCAAATTATACCGATTTCGATCTTTTTAAAACGTGCCTTGGCAGGGGTGGCCGTACTGGCTTTTCCCATGGATTTCCAATTTGATACCGCTTTGCGGGAGTTGGCCGTCTTAGCTTTGTCGCAAACGGCCGCTATCTACCAACGGCAACGGGCGGTCCTCAACGCTGCTCAGTTGGTGACTATGGGACGGCTTTTAGCCGATATCGGTCATGACCTGCGGAAACCTCTGACTAATCTTAAAGGCAGCATTCAGATTTATAAAGATAAGATTGAGGGGAAAAAGGCCAGAGAGTTTTTCCCGGATGCGGAAAAAGAGGTTAACCGTCTCTCGGAATTGGTTAAAGAGATGGTTGAATTCACCAACCCCAATAAATACCAAACTCGTAAGGTCCTTATTGTTGATGTACTTGAAAAGAGCCTCGACTTGTTAAAATCGGATTTGAAGAATAAAAAGATAAAGCTCATTAAGGAGTTCCAGCAGGGTTTGCCCTCAATTATGGTTAATGAACGCGAAATGTATCAGGTTTTCGTTAACATTGTTCTCAATGCTGTCGATAGTATGGAAACAGGGGGGACTTTAAGGCTGGGATGTGCCAGGATTAAAAATCAGGAAGGTGACTGGCTCCGTCTGCAATTTGAGGATACCGGCTGCGGGATACCGGAGGATAATCTCAATCGGATTTTCGACCGATATTTCACCACCAAGCAAACCGGAACCGGGCTGGGTTTGGCGATAGTAGAGAGGATTATTTCCGTGCACAACGGTAAAATTGATGTTAAAAGCGAAGTCGATAAAGGGACAACTATAACAATCGATCTTAACGTATGAAAGATATTAGCAACAGTCTTGTGAATATTCTGGTAATCGATGACGATCCCAAAGTCTCCTGGATTCTCTCCGAGGGATTGGGAACCGGTTACAGTATAGATACGGCGCGGGATGGCAAAGAGGGGTTAAACAAGATCAGCAAGACTCCCGTCGGTAAGCGTCCTGAGTTGGTGCTCCTCGATATCCAGATGCCGGGCATGAATGGCATCGATGTGCTGGAGAAGATTCGTGGTATCGATGAAAGCGTTGACGTAATCATGCTCTCCGGCCATGGTGATACGAAAAATATCGTCGAATCGGTGCGCCGTGGAGCGGCCGAGTTTATCAACAAGCCGTTCGATGTCCGGGAAGTCGAAATCCATATTCGTTCAGTAATGGAAAAACGGAAGCTCAAAGCCGAGCTTATCCAACTCCAGGAACGATTACGCGAAACACAAACCGAGGCTCTTATCGGCGACTCCCAAAGTATGGCCGATGTGCGCAACCTGATTGAGGAGATCGCCAACTCCGATCTTACAGTTCTCATCCGGGGCGAATCGGGTACGGGCAAGGAAATTGTGGCTCGCATGATTCACACCCGCTCATCCCGTCGGGCTGAACCGTTTGTTAAAGTAAACTGCGCTGCCATACCCAGAGACTTACTCGAAGCCGAGCTCTTCGGTTATGAAAAGGGAGCCTTTACCGGCGCCCATAAAACCAAGCC
>DOTU01000194.1:0-15024 GCA_003520965.1 Candidatus Zixiibacteriota bacterium | reverse complement strand
CAGGTGCTCGAACAACAGGAGTTTGTAAGGGTTGGCGGCATAAATAATATTCATGTTGATGTCCGGATCGTTTGCGCTACAAATAAAAATCTCGAGGATGCCATTTCCCAGGGCGCCATGAGGGACGATCTTTTCTACAGGCTGAACGAGATTACAATCACCCTGCCTCCGCTTCGAAACAGGCGCAGCGATATTCCCTTATTGGTGGATCATTTCCTTGAAAAACTATCCATTCTGTATGGAAAAACGCGCAAAGAAATCAAACCAGAAACCATGCACCTCCTTCAGGCTCACGATTGGCCCGGGAATGTTCGTCAGCTTGAAAATCTCATCAAGCAGATTGTAGTGCGCTCTGATGAAAATATCATTTATGATACTCTCAAGGGGCCAATACCAAGCCAGGGACGAAAGGGACCGTTTTTCGAAATCGATGACGATGATTATACCCTGAAGAATAAAGTGGATCATGCTATATCCGAAGTCGAAAAAATGATGATCACCAAAGCCTTGCATAAGACCAATTGGAATCGCCGAAAAGCCGCGGTATTGCTGGATATCAGCTACCGGTCGCTTCTTTATAAGATCAAGGATTACAAGATTATAGATTGAATACCTGCAAATAGTATGAAAAATTTTGCATTTTGCAAAAATGTTTCATTCAGGTGTTTCATTATTTGACCCTTTCTATTCTCTGTGACTTTGTATAATCGCTGTCATGATAGAGAGTTGAAAAGCATAATTAAGTTGCCGTTGACTCTCCTGTCAGACCCTATTTAACGGCATCCAATTTGCTTTACTTCAATTGGGAATTGGGTTGATTATTGTGAAAAAAACATCGACCAATTTGATTATGGCAAAGAAGATTAAAAATAACATAGATATGGATAAGCTATATAGCGATCCTTTGACCTTCAGGGCCAGGGTACAGGAGGAGCTTCGACGCGCCAAACGCTACGCTACTTTCGTCTCGATGGTTTCACTGGATCTCTCCCATATTGATGCGGTCAGTGATATCGATAACTCCCGCGACTACGATGATTTCATGGCCTCATTTAAAAAGCTTCTGAAGAACTCAATTCGCGAATCTGACCTATTGAGCATTTCAATGGGACGCCGGGTTTTAATTCTCCTCATGGATACGCCTCATGAGGGAGCGAACGCCCTGATGGAACGGCTCACGAAAACTCTACGATATTTCATGGCCGACAATATCAAATCACCGCTCAATTGGCGAATCCCGATGAAAGAGTATTGCTTTCCAACTTCCTCTAAAGATGATTTCAGCATTCAATCCTTTATAGATAAAATCGGCGAATAATCTTTTCCGGCCCAATTTCATACAAAACTCCAAATCTATCCATACCCTACTCTTTTGGGGATATCGTTTACCGGTCCATGATTGCCTGTTCTGCTATAATTTATTGGATTTTAACCAATTCAAGAGATATTGACTTCAGCCATTTTTTTGTTTAACATAAAATATATTTTATGGCTATTGATTTAAGGGAAAAACTTGACGCTGGGGTTCTTATATGCGATGGCGCTATGGGGACCTATCTGAACCAAAAAGGGATCTCCTATGATCGCTGCTTCGATGAGCTTAATATCTCGGCCCCCCAGGTCGTGGGCGAAGTACATCGCGAATATATAGAAGCCGGCGCGGAGATTATCGAAACCAACACTTTTGGCGGTAATCGTTTCAGGCTTGCTGCTCATGGGCTTGAGCAAAAATTCCGCGATATCAATCTACAAGGCGCGAAGATAGCCCGCGAGGCTCGCGAGGTTTCCGGTGTTGATCTCCTTATTGCCGGTTCTATGGGACCTCTTGGTAAGCCGCTGGAGCCTATCGGCAAGATCAAGCTGCATGATGCTCAGCTCGCTTTTACCGAGCAGGCCGAGGCGCTCCTTGAGGGCGGAATCGACCTATTCATGATCGAAACGATCTCCAGCCTCGATGAGACGGAGATCGCTATAGCGGCTATCAGACAAATCTGCGATTTACCGATAGTTGCCCAGATGACATTCACCGCGGAAGGGTCCACCTATCTCGGGCATACTCCCGCGGAGATGGTAGCCCGTCTTTTGCCTCTAAAAGTTGATGTTCTCGGCGCCAACTGCTCCGTCGGGCCGCAGAAAATGCTTGAGGTTATCGAACAGCTCTCCGAGCTTGGCGTAGGTTATATTTCTGCTCAGCCCAACGCCGGCCTGCCTCGCTATTACGGCGGAAGGTTCATCTATCTTTCATCGCCGGACTATTTTGCCGAATATGCAAAATCATTCGTCAAAGCGGGCGCGCTGATTGTCGGCGGATGCTGTGGTACTACGCCGGCTCATATTTCGGCTGTGGCCAAGGCTATTAAGGGAACCGGCATAACACGCCAGTTAAGCTCCATAAAGGTTAAGAGCAGCGCCGAAGCAATGATAGTCGAACCATTCGGGGGGGCTAAAACAAGATTATATGAAAAACTAAAAAACAATTTTGCCATCTCCGTCGAAATTGATCCCCCCAAGGGAACTAATCCCGCTAAGCTGATCGAGGCTGCCATTAAAATCAAAGAGGCCGGAGCGGATGCTGTCAATGTGGCCGACTCCCCGATGGCCAGGGTTCGGATGAGCTGTCTGGCGCTGGCTTATTTGATTTCCTCATCTGTTGATATAGATATTGTTCTTCATTTCACCACCCGCGATCGAAATCTGATGGGCCTGCAGGCGGACCTTATTGGTGCCAACGCTGTTGGCATACATAATATCCTCGCCTTAACAGGGGACCCGCCATCTATCGGCGATTACCCTCAAGCAACAGCGGTTTATGATGTCGACTCTATCGGCTTGGTACGAATTATTTCGCGCCTCAACTCAGGAATGGACCTGGCAGGAAATTCGATCGGCAAACCGACCGCGTTGTCCATTGGAGTGGGTGTCAATCCCACAGTGCCAAATCAAGAGTTGGAATTACGGCGTTTACGGGAGAAGCTCGATGCCGGCGGGCAGTATATCATGACCCAGCCGCTTTACGAGCTTGATCTTTTGAAACATTTTATTGATAAGTTCAAACCCAATGTGCCGATCCTGCTTGGCGTGTTGCCATTGGTTAGTTTCAAGCATGCCCAGTTCCTGCACAATGAGGTTCCTGGAATATCTGTGCCCACGCGCACCTGCCAGATGATGGAAAAAGCGGGGGAGAGGTCGGCTCAGGTTGGAGGGGAACTGGCCGCGGAGTTTATCGAGCAAGCTAAAGGGTATGTAACCGGCGTTTATTTGATGCCATCATTCGGACGGTTTGAGACTTGTATCGAGCTGGTGCGGTATATCAGGGGGAATTAATTAGCTTGCCGGAGAAGATACAAATAGACTCGATGATGGTCGTTATGGTTGCCTGCGGCTCCGAGGATGAGGCCCAGCATATCGCCAGGTTATTGGTTGAAGCACATCTGGCGGCTTGCGTAAATATTATTCCGATTCGGTCACTATTCGAGTGGGATGGAAAGATTGAAGATCAGTCAGAGCGACTTCTACTGATTAAATCCATGAAATCCCGTTTTGATCAAATAAGAGACATGGTTAAAGCCAATCATTCCTACGAACTTCCAGAGATAACCGCCATGGATATCGCATCCGCCTCCGAAGAATATGCTGATTGGATCAAAACCGTTTGCGGGCTTGGAAAATAATTAAGACTGTCATTGCGAGGTCCATTCCACAATTGGAATGGACCGAAGCAATCTGAATGCTTACATAAGATCGCTCTATTTAAAATAGATTCAGATTGTTTCGTCGTTCCGCTTATTGCGGGACTCCTCGCAATGACAATAATGGTATTTAGGTTATTAGCAATAGAAAGGCTTACAAAAATGAAAAGCACCAAAGTAAACGATGGTTACTTGATTCGCTGCGATATCGGTGATGAAATTATCGCTCGCCTTAAAGCGTTTGCTGCTGAAAATAAGATTTATTCCGGAACCATTCTGGGTATCGGCTCAATCAAAGACCCGGAATTGGGCTACTACGATATCGAGAAAAAGGAGTATATCAAAAAACGGTTTGAAGGAGACTACGAACTTTTAAGCCTGGCCGGCAATTTCGCTCGGCTTGGAAATGAGATCATTTTGCACTCTCATGTTTCTCTATCTGACGCGCAGTTTCAAGTAATCGGCGGTCATCTTTTTCAAGCCCATGTTGCGGTTACAACCGAATTTTATATTTATCCTGGAGGAATTGAATTAAATCGCGGCCTTGACGATGTTACCGGGTTAAATCTGCTGAAATTCTAATGGCTATTATTACACTCGCTACAGATTATGGAAATTCAGACGGTTATAACGCTGCCGTAATTGGCGTAATCAAATCTCTATCTCCAGGCGCTGAGGTTATCGAAATTACGAATGGTTTTTCTTCGATTGCCAAAACATCGCTCGTACTCTGGCGCTATTACAGTCAATTTCCAAAAGGGACTATTCACTTAGTAGTTATTGATCCTACGGTGGGCACCTCCCGCCGAGCGCTGGTTGGCACCGATGGTAACTACTGTTTCGTCGGCCCTGATAACGGAATTTTCACCCGAATAATGGAAGCATGTCCCGATTCCCAATGGTATGAGATTGATCCCACAAGACTTCCGGCAAATACCGTCTCGAATACCTTTCATGGACGGGATATCTTCGCTCCTGCCGCAGCATTTTTTGCTAATGGAATATTGCCGGAAAGCTTCTCGAAAAAGATAAATGACGCTGTAAAAGTAGATATCCCTAAACCTATTATCACCGCCAAACGTATATCGGGGGAGATTATAGATATTGACTCTTTCGGGAATCTGATTATAAATATCAGCGGGGAGAGTCTGGGAGATAAACCGAAAGTGATATTGAAAGGGAAAAAGCTTAGATTGGGAAAGTTTTACGCCGATGCCAGACCGGGCAACCCAATCGCTTATATCGGCAGCCTCGGTCTTTTGGAGATTGCCCTTAACGGCAAACGGGCAGATAAATATTTTCAGGTTAAGGTGGGCACACCAGTTAAGGTTACAATATGATTTGCCCTGTTTGTAATACCGATGGCGATCGCGTTATCGATTCTCGCCCTACTCCCGATGGCAAGGCTATCAGGCGACGGCGCGAATGCTCGGCTTGTGGCAACCGCTTCACCACTTATGAGCAGGTTGAGGCCCCTGGCCCAACCGTAATTAAAAACGACGGCCGCCGGGAGAGCTTTTTTATCGATAAAATTTCCAGTTCGCTTCAGATGGCTATCAGAAAAAGGCCGGTTTCACGTGACAGGCTTCAAGCTGTTGTAACAGATCTATCTATCCGCATTAAAAACGAATATCCAAGCGAGATAACTACCTCCCAGATTGCTGATTTGATTTTAAACGAGTTACTCAAGCTTGACGAGGTAGCCTATATTCGCTACGCTTCTCACAGCAGAGCATTTGTCGATAAAGACGATTTTATCAATGCCTTGAGCGCCCTGCCCAGCTCGCTTCAGGTAGTCAAAGCCAGCGGTCGTTACGAACCGTTCAAGCGAGACAAGCTGATTTCCTCGATGATCATTGCACTGCGTAAGCGTCCCGTTTCGCGTCGCAAGATAGAGAAGGTTGCTGAGGAGATAATTGAGGTATTTTCCGAAAGAAATGAAGTTAATTCCTCGGAGATCGGTAATATGGTCATGAAAAGACTGCGCGAGATAGATGAAGTTGCTTATATCCGTTATGCCTCGGTTTATCGAAAATTTCGTGATGCCGCCGAATTTGCCAAAGAGGTCGAAAACCTATCTGGCGAGGAGAACGCTTGAACGAGAACAAAGCTCCTGATATGCCGATCCTGGAGCACCTCGAGGAGCTTCGCTGGCGAATCATTAAGATTATGATCGCCCTCTGCGTGACCTCGATCGCCTGCTACTTTTTCACAGATACCTTTTTCCGCTGGATCCGCTGGCCACTCGATATGGCCACGCCTCCGGGTCAGGTTATCAATCTAAATTATCTGCGTATTGGTGAAAGCTTTAGTGTCAGGATCCGGCTCGCTATCCTGGCCGGCGTTTTCATTTCAATTCCGATCACTCTTTTCCAGATCTGGCGTTTCGTTGCTCCGGGGCTTTATAAACATGAGAGACGAAGTATCCTGCCCCTGGTTTTTTGGTCATCGCTACTATTTCTGGTCGGCTCAGCCATGTGCTTCTTCTGGGTTATGCCTATTACTATCAAATTTCTTTTGGCTCTCGCTCCTGAGAATGTGGTTCCGATGCTCACTATTAACGAATATATTAATTTCGTAATGTGGACTACAGTTTCATTTGGGCTCGTATTCCAATTACCTCTGGTTGCCCTTTTTCTGGGCAAACTGGGACTAATCAACTGGAGGATGATGGCGCGGGGGAGAAGATATGCAATTGTCGGCATCGCCTTTGTGGCCGCGGTCGTAACCCCCAGTACCGATGCTCTTTCGATGATTCTTCTGGCGCTTCCTCTCTATCTTCTTTATGAAGTATCCATCTGGCTATTGCGTTTCAGAGTAAATAAAACCGCAATCCCAGAGGCTAAACCTTAAGCATTCCTTAGTTGCATCCGAATTGTTAATTAGATAAAAATATTGACAGCCTGGAATATTATTTTATTTTAATTGTAGTTATAGTAATTCTACTTCCTTTCGACGTAGCTACGACTCCGTCATTCGGTAAATTGCCAGGAACATCGATCTGGATTGGAAAGTTAGGAGCTGTAACGGGTTATTATGAAGCGATTTAGAAGCGTATTCCAATCGGCAATTGCCATAATCATCTTCTTGACAGTTACCTCAAGCGCTCAATTCGATTTTGGTCAGAATAAAATTCAGTATTCCAAATTTGACTGGCAGGTGCTAACTACAGAGCATTTCGAGATCTATTTTTATCCTCAGGAAAAGGAAATCGCCGAAACTGCCGCGCAATTGGCCGAAGATTCCTATGATTTCCTGCAAGGGAAATTCAATCTGACCATCGAAAAAAAAGTGCCATTTATCGTATATAGTTCCCCGGTATTTTTCGAACAGACCAATATCGTTCCGGGAATTCTGCCCGAAAATGTCGCCGGATTTACTGAATACTATAAACAGCGGGTTGTGATTCCTTTTAATGGTTCAATGGCCGATTTTGCCCATGTCATTCGTCACGAGCTAACCCACGTCTTCACATTCCAGAAGCTGACTTATGTAAACAAGCTCCACAATCATAGGACAATCGCTAATCCGCCCCTGTGGTTTACCGAGGGTATCGCCGAATACTGGTCGGCGGGCTGGGATAATGAAGCCGATATGTTTTTGCGGGATATGGCGGTCAGTGGCCATATTATCAATGTCGCCGACCTTTACTCCATCAGCGGCACCTTCTTGATGTATAAAGTTGGCCAATCGCTTTTAAAATATTTAGGCGATACTTATGGCGATGATAAACTCACCGACCTATTCGACAACTGGTGGAAAGGCCAGGATTTTGAGACCATTGTCAAGTTCACCTACGATAAAACCCTGACCAAACTGGGCAGCGAATGGGAATACGCTCTCAAAAAAAAATACTATCCGCTGCTTCAGAATGAAGAGATTATAGACCGGAAAGCCGAAAAGCTTACCTCCGAAGGTTATAATATCAAACCGATGATATTCCTTAAAGATACTCCTGACGGACGGGAAGAACATGTCGCTTTCAAATCGTATCGCCTTGGATATTCAAGCATCGCTGAAATGCCTCTTGAAGGTGAGCACAAAAAAATTCATACCCTTATCAAGGGGGAGCGCTCCGAGGATTTCGAATCGCTTCATTTCAATGAAACAGGAATTAGTTGCAATCTCGATGGTTTAATCGCTTTCGCCTCTAAAAACCAGGAGAAAGATGTAGTGTATGTTTACGATACCAGGCGCAAACATATTGTCAAAAAGATCATAAACAATGATCTGATATCGATTCAGTCGCCGTCTTGGTCGCCTGATGGTAAAAAACTCGTGTTCGAAGGCATTGACCGTGGGGGCCGCTCGGACCTCTATATTTATGATCTTGCCAATGCCAAATTTACCCGGCTCACCGACGATATCTACGCCGATAGAACTCCGTCATTTTCTTCAACTGACCAGGACCTAATCGCGTTCTCATCAGATCGTGCTGCCGACGGACTAAAGGGGTCGCGTAATATTTTCATCTATCATATTAGTACCGGGGAGATCACTCAGGTATCTTATGGCCATCAGTTGGATCTATCGCCATACTGGTCAAAAATCGGAGATCGCCTGATTTTCTCTTCGGATCGTACCGGTGCCATGAATATCTATATCATGGATGGCGTTACCTCGGATTATCCAAATACTTTTCAAATGACAAATTTTGTAACCGGAGCCTTCGATCCTGTATTAGCCGAAAACGATTCTGTGTTAGTTTTTTCGGCTTATGTGGATCAAGCTTTTAATATTTACAGAATGCCGCTTCCCTCAAAGGATGAGGCTATTTCTACACGAGAAGATTCATCTTCGACTTTTACGGCGAATCCGCCCAGGGCGACTGCCTGGTTCGCGGATAATGGTTGGATCAGACCCCAACTCAAAGGCCAGCTCTTACAAGGTACCGTAAAATATCATCCCAAATTCACGTTCGATATCGCCCAATCAGCGATCGCCTATGATGCCGTTCTTGGTAGCGCCGGCGGTTTGCAGATGGTTATGAGCGACATTTTGGGGAATCATCAATACTATTTTCTGCTTTCCAATACCGCCACCAGCAGGGCAAATTTCTTGAAAAGTTTCAATTTTGGGGCAACCTATTTAAATCGTACCAATCGCCTTAACTGGGGCGCAGGAATCTTCCATTTCTATGACGAATATGACGATGATTATTATGGCTATGTATCTGAGCGAAGTTATGGCGTTCTCGCTATTGCCAGCTATCCTCTATCACGTTACCGACGGATCGAAACTATTCTTTCTATCAGGCAAGTGGATAAGCAAACTTTTCTGCCGAATAGCCCTCATGGCGCCAACGCTTCAGTATCACTATCCTATATCAAAGATACGTCAATCTGGAATCCTACGGGTCCCATCGATGGAACCCGGCTCAATATAACGGTTTCGCAGGCGGTTGATATTACTCATTACAGGAACTATAACAGCTCTTATAATATCGATTTCAGGAAATATTTCCGATTGGGGTCAAACTCGGCTATCGCCTCAAGAGTAATGTATCTGCACTCATTCGGCGAAGACCCGGAGAGATATTACCTTGGCGGAAGCTGGTCGCTACGTGGTTACCCGCTGCGTTTTCTATATGGCCGAAACATGATGCTTATAAATAACGAACTGCGCTTCCCGCTCATCAACGACCTTCAGCTTGGTATGCCGATAGGTAATATTAGGTTTGTGGCTATTAAGGCCGCTTTCTTCTTCGACCTTGGAAACGCTTGGGAAACCACCTATCATCGTCCCTACGGAAGTTTCGGTTTCGGTTTCAGGGTACCACTTGGCTATTTAACTGTTTTAAGATTCGATTTTGCCAGGCGAACAAATTTCGATACAATAGGCAAGAAATTTAATTTCGATTTCTTCTTCGGATGGGATTTCTAAAATATCGTAAAATTAATTAAGCTCATTAAACAGCATTGCTGTTCTTTATATGATCATTGTATCTGAGCTAACAAATGCCTTGAGGCATTGTGGATAGGCGCCTATATTTGGATATCTTTTTTTCGACCGATACATTGAAAATGGGGCATTTATAAGCCGAGGGGAACAAAATGTCACGGAAGCCAAAGATTTTTAGGATAAAATACCCGATTCGACTTGTTATTATTCTGGGAGGAATATCCCTGATTTTCTGCGGACACCCAACTCCAATCCTTCTTAATAACGGTGATCAGGTTTGTAGCTGGAGTCAGGGGGGAGGCGGCGCCGAGCGAGCAGGTTATGCAAAAACCTCTGTCGATGGCCAACCCCGCATTCTCTGGAAACAGACTCTGGAATCCCCTTTAATTGTTGAGCCTACCACTGCGCTGGGCTATATATTCGTCCCCACTACTAAAAATAAAATCGCGATTTTATCGTTTGACGATGGCAGATCATTTGGCGAAGTCAAATTTGAAGGCCCTATTTCAAATCCTTGTAGTCTCCTTGATTCGCTGATTGTCGTTAATGAGGATGGCCATCGTATGGTGGTCTATAATTGGGTAACAAATAATCGCATATGGCAAGTTGAGCTTGAGGGAGCCTATTGGGAACCCCTTATTTATCAAAAACGGGTTTACTGGCAGGATGGAACTGGGATTTTCCATTGCTATGATCTTCAAGAAGGGAAACGAGTCTGGGCGAAAAAACTCGAATATAATCTCATAAGTGAAGCAGTTGCAAGCAATTCGGACTTAATATTGGCTGGAACAGGGCCGATTATTGAACGCCTTTCCGCCAAGGATGGAAACAGCCTCTGGAGGGTCAATATGGAGGCCAGATCTCGAAATTCACCAGTTATTGTTGGCGATACTGTTCTCTATTGCAACATTGCAGGTCGAATTGGCGCTCTCAGTATGTTTGACGGTTCCAAAATTTGGGAGTCTGACGCCGGCCCCGATATTATCTCCCCGCTTGCCACCGATGGCCAGGGCATATATGCCGGTACCAATAACGGCCGCTTGATAAAGCTGAATTTCGATTCCGGTAAAATTGATTGGCAACTCGATATTGGTTCTCCGGTTAAGGCCGGAGCCACCATTTTCGGCGATATTGTTGTCTTTGTAAGCCTAAACCATAAGGCCTATTTTGTCGATAAGAATGATGGTACTATTAAGACCGAATTCGAAACGAGGGGCATGCTTTCTGCCAGGCCAATAGCCTGCTCCAACCGGATCCTTATTGCCGGTGAAGACAAAAACCTTTATTGTTTTCAGGTAACCGAAGAATGAATAATGACATCAAGCAACTAAGCATGGATATCCTTCGCGATATCTATGGCAGTTCACGGCGCTTAGCCCTTTATCCCCTGGGTCATCCGATTACTCAAGAGACGTTGAAAAAGCCCCTGAGTATGTTAAATGATATCTTCACTTTTAAGCACAGCTTTACAATTGATCTCTTCAAACAGCGAGTGCTGGGTGAAGGGGTTTTACTCGATGATACGATTTATATATCAGGCATCGCCCTGGAGATGAAAAAACACAAGCTTTCCACTATTACCTTCAGATCGGATCTGGCCATAGGCGATCTTTATCATTTCCTCTCGCTTCTGGTTTCGCGTCCCGGGCCATATGAGGATAATATGGCTCGAGTTTTGAAAGCCAAAAATATCCAGGCGATAAAAGTTAACATCGATTCACCACCCAGGCTATACGATTTCGACCGGACAAATTATGCTACCGGCGAGAAGTTTCTACTCGAAGAACGAATCAGAAGCCTCATTACAGAAAAACCCAGCATCATTGCTTCCTACTATATGGGGCGACTGAAAGATGATAAAGAAGTCGAAAGTGAGTTTGGAATTGATTTTCGCATCTCTTTTTTAGCGCGTTATTTCAAAGAGGTTCTCTTGCATCTTGACCAGGAAAAAGGCTTGAGCTTGATTGAAAGCGCAGTACTATCGACAAACTGGCTGGATGATGCAATCGATTCGCAGGCGGTCTTGGGCTTGCGGCGCATTTTTGATGATTATCTGACTGAGAATTCAAGCGAACACGTCCTAACTGAGATATATCATCTCTTAAAAAAGGTTGGCACTCCTGGCCAGATCATGGATCAATTCCTGAATAAATCCTCTTTAGTGAAACTTAAAATGTTCGAGGAATCGGAGGGGATCGTCGAAGCTCTAAAAGGCTCTGATCCATCGGATGTTGATCCGACTGTTTTAAGAAAGATGATCTTTAAGCTGGCTTCATCCCAGCAAAAAATGTTTTTGCAGGATCTGTTAGACCAATTAATTAGATCGCTTCAATCACCTACCGAAAAGCAGAGGCAGAGGGCGGCCGAATTAGCCATTTCGGCGGCTGAGGTGCTTTCAAGCGGTGGATTTTTTGACGATTTCAGTTATATCTGCAAAGAGATTGTACGCCTCTCGCTTCTTCCCACCCAGACACAGGAACCGGCTGAAGTAACCGCCGGCCTTATTCACTTAGCGATTAAAAACAGCCGCTGGTCCGAGTTTAAGGTACTATGCCGCACCCTGCGTGGAATTCTCGATGATCATCTTCAAGCGGAGAGTAAACGTGAGGTTGCCGAATCGAAACTTTTGGAAATATCATCTTCCAACCAGATATTCCGAATCGCCTGTGCCCTCTCTGAAGCCACGCGAACCGATGATGCCAATGAATTCTTCGAAGGTATGAGCGCCCTTGGGTCCAGGGAGATCATCAAAATGCTGGCCTGCAAACTTACCCATCCTGATATCAACATCAGGTCAAGGATAATAAAGCTGTTGGTGAGTATGAAAAAAGACGCTGGGGAAGTGGTGACTGAGATGCTGGCCGATATGGTTGGTCGGATTAATGGCAGCATGGTATCTGATGAAGATTGGTATTATTTCCGCAATGCCCTCAGAGTGATTAAAGAGGTCCGTGCTGAAGAGGCTGTTCCATACCTCGAAATCATGTGCAATTGGCCGGTAGCTCGAATAAAGCTTGAAGTTATCAAAACCCTGGAGAATATGCCTGCTGAAAGATCCTGTAATCTTCTGGACAAATTATCGCGCGATGAAAATGCCGAGGTGAGAAAGGCGGCCGTGGTCGCCATGGGGCTATCTGGCGATAAATGTATGATCCCTTACCTCCGTGAGATATTTACAAATACTCCGGAGTGCCGTCACATTGTTGTTGCTTCTCTTGGAAGAATCGGTGATTCTCTCGCGCGAGATGCCTTAGTTGAGCTATTCGAAACACCTATGCTTTTCAAAGATTTGGGAATTTCCAAGAAGGATACAGATGAGCTTCGTGCGACGATTATCAAAGCCTTGGCCGTTATCGGCGATGAAACATCGATGCAAAAAATATCCGAATACTCAACCAAATCGCTCGATAAATCGATATTTGGAAGAGACCTCCTTTCTAATACCGCGAAAATTATCTTGGGTACTAAAATAAAATAACTGCCAATCAGGCAGAGTCTTGCCTATATGGCTTATCAGGCTGTCGAATTGACAGCCTTTTGTTTTTATTGATATAATCCACACGCCAATGATCATAGCTAACACATTTATTCCCAATAACATAAGCGAGCAGCCAAAAATTTGGCACGTTTCTTGTTTAGCTTTTATTCTAAAAGAAGAAAGAAATGAAAGGAGATAATAAATGTTCGATCTTAGATTCGCACCGCACTTTATCAGATTCAATAATGCCAATACTGTTTGGCCTGACGTAGACATCAGCGAAACGGCTGACAACTACCTGTTCAAATTCGAAATTCCTGGGATGCTCAAGGATGATATCAAGATTTGGCTTGAGAATAAAACGCTTACCGTAAGCGGCGAAAAGAAAATTCCGGATAACTCTGAGCGCTTAATTGCAGAAAGAAATTTCGGTAAGTTCGAGCGCTCATTCAAGCTGCCTGAAACCGTGGATAGAGACAAGGTTTCAGCGGAATTGGTGGATGGTGTCTTGGCAATCACATTGCTAAAAGTTAAAGTAGCGTCAGAGATTTCTATAAATTAATCAAAGTTAGAAAGGAGTTTACAATGGCGTTTGTAAGATGGAGACCAATGAGGGACCTGGTTGATATCCAGGATGAAATCAATCGAATGTTCGAGGATTGCGCGTGCTCGACAGAGGGGGAGAAGGGGCTTTCGAGGTTATTTCCTGCGGCTGACATAATCGAAAACAAGGATTCCTTCGTTGTCCGCGCGGAGTTACCGGGCTTGAAGAAGGAGGATATCAAAGTCACCCTCCAAAATAACGTTTTTACCATTAACGGTGAAAAGCGGAAAGAGCAGGAGGAGAAGGACCAGACATACCACAAAGTGGAACGCTCTTACGGCACATTCCATAGATTATTTGAGTTACCAATACAGGTTAATCCGAATGATATCAAAGCTGAGTTTAGGGATGGTATTCTAACTGTAGAGCTTCCCAAAATTGAAGAGGCGAAACCTAAAGAGATCAGCATCAGTGTAAAATAACGTTTGCGGGTACGGAGGTTCTCCTCCGGTTCCGCCTGGGTTTTCAAACTTGCGAAAGCAAGATGAGAATTCAGGCGGGACGTTATTATAAGGGAAATAATTGGATTTTAAAAAGGCGAATTAATGTTATTAACCACAAGCCTAATACAACTCGCTCTCGTTTTGATGATCGTCATAACAACGATCGTAATAAAATCGGAACTGGCTGCGATAACGATAGCTGTAAATGATAATGAAAGTAATAGAAATAAGGAGGTAGGATTCAATGGCCAAGGTAATTGGAATTGATCTGGGCACAACTAACTCGTGTGTAGCGACTATGGAGGGAGGCAACCCCGTTGTAATTCCCAACTCCGAGGGTTCGCGCACCACACCATCGGTTGTAGCTGTAAGTAAAACCGGCGAAATACTGGTTGGTCAGGTCGCTAAAAGGCAGGCGATCACCAACCCCACCAGCACCGTTTTTTCGGTTAAGCGTTTTATGGGTAGAAAATATGATGAGGTGACATCCGAAACAGCCAACTATCCTTACAAAGTAAAACCAGGCCCTAACGGTGACGTTAGGATCGAAATGGGGGGTAAAGATTATTCTCCGCCCGAAATTTCGGCTTTGATTTTGCAATATATGAAAAAGGCGGCAGATGATTACCTCGGCCAAAAGATCACGCAGGTGATAATCACGGTACCGGCCTATTTTAATGATTCGCAGCGGCAGGCTACCAAGGATGCCGGCCGTATCGCTGGCCTCGAAGTACTGCGCATAATCAACGAGCCAACCGCGGCTTCGCTGGCCTACGGCCTCGATAAAAAGAAAGATGAGAAGATTGCAGTCTTCGATCTTGGTGGCGGCACATTCGATATATCTGTCCTTGAAATTGGCGATGGAGTCTTTGAGGTTCGTTCCACTAACGGCGACACCCATCTGGGTGG
>DOTU01000207.1 GCA_003520965.1 Candidatus Zixiibacteriota bacterium | reverse complement strand
ATTATCTTCGTTGGTTTGGGTATCGGTAAAATATTCATCTTTCGTTTCCACCAAATATATGCCTAAAAAAATATAATAGGGGAGGATCCTATTTGACACAAGGCAATTCAACTTAGCAACTTAGTCCACAAATAATAATTATTATTAGTAATATCGGCGGGCATATTGGATTTTTTGACATTATTGCTAATATTAGTGGCAAATAATAAATTATTTTAGCTTTCGAAAATTTCCCGGAATCCATGATACTGGCTCCGAACATACATTGAGCCGAGATAAAGAAACTGTCATTCTGATGGAGACATTTTACGTTGTAAGTTATTACAGGAAATACCGAGAAATAGAGGATCGATCGTTCTTGTAAGCGCTTAAAATTCAAAAGCTTCCCGTTGTATTGTAACAACTTAGGAAGCCTTTTAAGATGGTGGAGGCGGGGGGAATCGAACCCCATTTTCGTTATACAGGACATGGACTTACGGCTGCTGTGACCAAAACGTGACCAATTTTTAGGCAAATATTTAATAATAAACCTTGCATTAGCCTTCCAGTCCCAAACCCGAAGGCTCTTATGATTCTATCAATATGAGAATAACGCGCTCCGGCTTCACCTTCCCAAGTTTTCGAAGAGTTCCAGGTTTCAATACAGCTGAATTACGTTCTAGCTGACAGATGCCGTCTGAAATTATTCGCGTTATAGGGAATAAGTCAATCGAAATACTTATATCGGCCTAGCGCCGTACTATTCAAAATTTGGTTTTAATTCAAGTTATTGAGTCGGAATTGAAGTTCGGGTTCGAATTCGATTCTAAAATCGATGTCTGTTCAATTCAATTTGTAGCTTCTCTACCGCGACCTCTTTCGCTTTTGCCTCAACCTCAACAGTGATTCTGAGCCTTCGCCAGGCCTCAGGAAAATCCCTGATATCGATAAAATCATGATGTCTTTCAGTGAATTTTCCGTTCCAGCCATTTAAAGGGCTGGAAATATGAAACAATGGCTCTCGATTCCAGGTGAGCAGCGCAGCTTCAGTCACTTCTTCAATAAACGCTCCATCAGGAAGACAGCGGTGATGATGCACATCGTAGACCAAAGGAATATTTTCTCTCCAACAAAGTGGCAGAAGATCTACCGGGGTATAAGATTTGTCGTCATTTTCAAGAGTCAAACGTTCTCTTATTCGGCTCGATAACCGGTTTATGCCAGCGACAAGTCTATCCAGGGCTTTTTCCTTATCTCCATACGCTCCGCCAGCATGGATATTGATAACATCGGCGCCAATCAATTCCGCTATCTCGCCCTGATACTCAAGTTCAGCAACAGAACTGTCAACCACATCCGGTCGTGGAGAATTCAGAACCACAAACTGATCCGGATGAAAAGTTGTCCTGATGTTATTGCTCAGGGCAAATTTATAGCATTTGCCGAACAAAGTTCGAATCTGCGTTGCCCCAGGAAGCTCATCGATCGAATATCCCAAATGAGGATGCGTTCGCAGGGGAAGAATACCACTGCTAATGCGAAAAGCGCCTACCCCGTGGTCTTTGCAATAGGCCAGAGCATCATTTAATGACAGAGCATTATGAATGCATAACTCTGAAATTTTGTTAAACGCATTTTTGCGACTTAAATTCCTAAGCGACTTCGCCGTCGTTGTCCGGAATTTTATCGGCTCATGGCGAAAAATGCAGCAGAGACCTAATCGGGGCATTCTATACCTTAATTTATTCTTTGGTTAATTCGCAGGACCGGCTTCTGCTTTATTCGCGATAGCTGCTGCGAGTCCTTTAAAGACCAGCTTATGAATTGGATATACACCATACCAGTAGCATAGTCCCAACAAACCTCTTGGATAGAAACGGGCAGTCTGCGTTAGAAGACTCTTCTGTTCATCAATTATCTTCACCTCGAACTCAAGCCAGGCTTTCCCCGGTACTTTCATCTCGGCACGAAGTAATAGTCTCTTGCCCGGTTCAAGTTCTTCTACACGCCAGAAATCAAGTGAATCGCCAACCGCCAAAGTAAGGGAATCACGGCGACCACGACGCAAACCTACTCCACCAGAGATCTCATCAATAAATCCACGAATCTTCCAAAGCCAGTTTGCATAATACCAGCCTTTTTCCCCGCCTATTGACGTAATGATATCAAAAACAGCTTTCGCAGGCGATTTAACAGTTAATTGTTGACGGTCAATTAGAATGTGCGAGGACTCAATTTGATTAATAACGGATTCCGCTTGATGTCCCTCAATAAAGTTATCTCCCGGCAGAACCGCCGATAATGCTTTTTGTACGGCAGTCACAAATGGCATCGGTTTGATATCGAAAAGTTTCCTCGCATCATCATTCTCGCACACCGTTTCATGCCGAAGACCCTCGATTAGCGCGCGTGCCGGCTTGATCGGAATCGGCGTTACCAAACCAACCCAGTAAGAAGAAAGCCGGGGCGTCAGTACGGGCACTTTAATCAGCCATCTTTTTAGCCCCAGCACTTTCGCGACCGTCAACATCATGTCGCGATAGGTCAGTATTTCAGGTCCGCCAATATCGATGATTCTACCGACGCTTTCGGGAGTGCCGGGAGCTGCGGCAAGATAGCTGATTACATCATCAACACCGATCGGCTGGGTTTTGGTTATCACCCACCGCGGACAAATCATTATGGGGAGCCGGTTGGTGAGATGATGAATCATCTCAAACGATAAACTGCGGGCTCCAATAATTACCGCCGCCCGAAACTCAGTAATTGGCACTCCGGATTCCCTGAGGATATCGCCAACCTCGTGGCGACTCTTAAGGTGAACGGATTGCGGCAGGGTACGTTTTTCCAGTCCTCCCCGGTAGATTATTCGACTTACTC
>DOTU01000325.1:3774-3913 GCA_003520965.1 Candidatus Zixiibacteriota bacterium | reverse complement strand
TTACCATCGGCTCAAATTTCGCCAATGATGGCTCATTCATAATCAGCACCGAATCCGGGCTGCCCACTACGGGCGACGCCACCGGATCGGTTGAGATTACTATTGAGCAATTGGCCGTACCGCCGCGCATCTCTGCTCC
>DOTU01000325.1:0-3464 GCA_003520965.1 Candidatus Zixiibacteriota bacterium | reverse complement strand
GCCAGCATGATTCCGCCGGAAACTATCCCCTGACCGCCAAAGCCCGCCATTATTAATCCCTGGTACATGCTCATCACTCCTTCTCCGCAACGGCAGCTTTAGAATCGGCTGGTTCTTTGTAAATACCAAGTGGGAAAAACGGCATCATCTCTTTTCTGACCCGTTCCAACGCTGCCAATGGCATCATTCCCCAATCTGTCGGACATTGCGATAAAATTTCCACCAGCGTAAAGCCGCGCTTTTCGATCTGGTATTGGAACGCCCGCTTTATCGCTCTCTTGGCTTTCACTACCGCTGCCGGTTTATCAACCGAGACGCGCTCCAGATAAACTGGCCCGTCAAGCGCTGCCAGCAATTCGCACATTTTTATCGGATAACCGTTGGCTTCAACCGTACGGCCATGCGGCGATGTCGTCGATTTCATGCCAATCAACGTAGTCGGAGCCATCTGCCCGCCGGTCATACCGTAGATCGCATTGTTAATGAAGATGATCGTGATATTCTCCGAACGCGCGGCGGAGTGAATCGTCTCTGCCATCCCAATAGACGCCAGATCACCATCGCCCTGATAAGAAAATACAAGCGATTCCGGTTTACATCTCTTGATGCCTGTGGCAATTGCCGGTCCTCTGCCATGAGGACCCTGGATCATATCGACATTGAAATACTCATCGGCGAAAACCGAGCAGCCAACCGGCGCTACCCCGATCGTCTTCTCTTTCATCCCAAGCTCGGTGTACGCTTCCGCCACCAGGCGATGCACGACACCATGCCCGCAGCCGGGGCAATAGCGCATCGGAGTCTCTGTCAAACCCGGCGTTTGTTGAAATACTATTTCCATTTCATTACCCCTTCTATGGCTTTGAATGAAGCTTGGTTTGATCGCCCGAGAGGATTTTCTTGGTTATTTCCAAAACTTCCTCACCTGTGGGAATTGCGCCAGCTGGACGTTTATGCAGATAGATCTCGGCTTTTCCGTTGATTGAAAGCTGAACATCCTCCACAAATTGCCCCAGGCTCATTTCCACTACCAAAAACTTCTTGACCCGTTTGGACAGATCCTTGAATATCTGAGTCGGGAACGGCCAGACTGTAATCGGACGAACCAACCCAATCTTAAGCCCTTCGCGACGGCCCAGCATCAACGCTGATTCGCATATCCTCGCCGACGTGCCATACGCAGCTAACACAATATCGGCATCTTCGATCTGCGTGGCTTCATATCTTATCTCGTTGGCGGCGATCTCCTGATATTTAGCCTCTAACCTGAAATTCCATTTCTCCATGTAGCTTGGACGAAGATCATAGGAATTTACTCTCCTTCTCTCTGCGCCGCCACTTCCACGAAGCGCCCATTTGGGCAATTCGAAAGTTGCGGGATCGATCGGTTCGAAATCAAACTCCAACGGCTCCATCATTTGGCCCAGGATTCCATCAGCTAAAATCATAGCCGGGATACGATACTTGAAAGCCATCTCGTAACAGAGCCTCGGGAAATTAGCCATTTCGGCAACGCTCTTTGGCGCCATTACGATTACTCTATAATCGCCATGTCCTCCGCCTCGTGTCGATTGAAAATAGTCGCCTTGTGATGGTGCGATATTCCCCAATCCCGGGCCGCCACGGACGACATTCGCAAAAAAGATCGGCAGCTCAGCCGATGCGCAATAGGAGATGCCCTCTTGTTTGAGACTGATACCGGGCGATGACGATGAGGTCATTGTCCTGGTCCCGGTTGCTGACGCGCCGTAGAGCATATTGATAGCGGAAACTTCCGATTCGGCCTGGATAAAGGTGCCGCCGGCTTCGGGCAATCTCCACGACATATACTCCGGAACTTCATTCTGCGGGGTAATCGGATATCCCGCAAAAAAACGACAACCGGCCCTGATCGCACCCTCGGCCAGAGCCTCGTTGCCTTTCATGAATAATTTTTCACCCATCGCAAACCCTTCCTATTTGTACACCGTGATGGCGACATCGGGGCATACATAGGCGCAAAGCTTGCAGCCGTTGCAGGCCTCCGGTTTAACCATCGTGGCCGGATAATATCCGGTAGAGGAAAAGGTCTTCGAAAGTCCAATTACGTTTTTGGGACACGCGGGAATGCACAATTCGCATCCCTTGCATCTAATGGTATCCACTTCTATTTTAGGCATTCGAGATCCTCCCCGGGATTAAAAGACAAAAATATAACCCTGGATATCCTTAAGGTCAATTTCTTTTGTAATAAAACCGGTTTGAGAAGACACACCGAAGCCATTCGAAGCAAACGGACTTCTAGCTTTATCTACAGATTAATATTATTTAACCGTAGTATTTTTTGTGATTGCACTTGCAGATTCCGATAATGCTTCTCTTATATTTTATTGAGCCGCTTTCGGTTGGAGTCGGCAAGATGAACATAGTCGGTGTAATTGGGCTGGCGCATACCGGGCAGTCCAACACGTGTTTCTTCTTGCTTGCCTTATCTGCAAAGGATTGTCTTTTAGCCATTTCTTACCTCCATTCGTATGTAATATAAATATTTATCATCTAATGATAAAGCTTTTTTTTAAATAGTTTCGGCATTCTTTTGACTGAACTATAATTAAAATCACTGCCTGACATTATAGGAGACCCCTATTGCCGATGTAAAATATCTGGTAGTATCCTGTTCGAAGACCCTCGAACGCACCATATCCACAATAATATGCTTATCGTAGATATTATTGTATAATCTGAATCCTCCCACAAAGGCCCCTGATTCGGTTTTTGTGAGCGGCCGCCACAGAAATCCATCGGCGGTGGGGCATTTGATAGCCGCGGCCCCCATTAGCTCTGTCGGAGTGACGGAAACTGTCAGCGATTCACCATCGGCGAAGACAGGAAACTCCGAGAAAGGATAGGTTCTCAAGCCGACCAACACGGTATCTTCGGGATGACTGGAAGTCCAGAGTCGCACCTGCCCTAATACGGAACCATAAAAGGCGTTGCCGATCTCCGTAAGTGCCCAGCCTCGACGAGAATTATAATCGAATCCGTATTTCTTAACCATGCCGGAAACGGTTGCCTTGGTAGTATATGGTTTCGATAAGCGAACGCGCCGGGAATCGCCATCGGTGGTATCAAGCGCGATGATCTCCATGTTGCCTGTGAAAAATTGCTCTATCGAGACCAGTCTGAAAGGAACGAGTCTCACGGAATCTTCCAAAACAGTATCCTGATCACCGAGTTTGATGAAAAAGGAATCGGAGTTCACCGTACGCCAATATGAGACAAGTTCATAAGGAAGCGCCCCAATCAAAGCCGATGTATCCGGAGCCGGCATTTCGAGCTTATCTGCGGTGAACAGTGCTGCTTTATCGTAGCGGATAATATTAATGATAGCATCGATATCGGTGGCGTCTTCGACCGGATCGACACCGGTCTTGCCGCATCCGCCTGATAAAACCAGGAATAGCAATGCAATCACAACAGCAATA
>DOTU01000078.1 GCA_003520965.1 Candidatus Zixiibacteriota bacterium | reverse complement strand
CCAACATTGGTGGGGCAAGCCGTTAGGAAGCCAAAATCAGTATCGAAATCAAATTGCAGGCTTTTTCCAATTTCATTATCGATTTTGGAGGCATATTCCCAGCAGTTATGAAGCGACATACCAGACGAAAGAGCCTGAAGCCTGATATGATCTTCCTCATTTATCATAATAGAAACGCGCTCTTTTGGATCAATGAAAAGGCCTCGACCAATCCCATCCCTCATGAATTGCGGTGAGATCAAGTGCCGCTCCGCCAAAAACATCTGATTGATATTATCGATATCCCGTGAGCGGAAAAAACCGCCCTGTTTCAAACCGGAAATCCTTTTGAAGGCCGTTTCCGCCAGATCAATAACCCTCTCTCTGACATCAGTTGAAGCGGACGGCGGGAATGGGAAATCGTTGATATTACGAGCCAGCCGGATTCTCGACGATAACACTACAGATGAATCCGGACCCTCGCCGTTGAGCCAGGGGGCCGAATGTTTGGCCATTTCATTTAACAATTCTTCTGTCATAATTATGCTTGTTCCGTTCCCAATGACGATCTGATTAGATCGCGTAATGTGGCGGCTTTCTCGAAGTCCTCCTCTTCAATCGCCTTTTTAAGCTCATCACGCAATCTCGTTTCCTCTTTCATAGGTTTGATATATTCCGGTTCAGCAACAGTTCCTTTGCCACGATGTTTCGGCGAACCGTGGATTTTTCGCAGCAGGTCCGTCAGTTCCACGTGGAATGTCGTGTAGCATTGGCCGCAGCCAAGTCGTCCGGATTTACCGAAGTCCTCGAATGTCATTCCGCAGCCGGGGCATTTTTTGACTTTGGCGCTTCGGCGACCGCTTTTGGCAGATGAGGCTTTGGGAGTGACCATTCCGGTAACCAGTTCGGCCAGGGGAAATGGCATATGCTCGAAAGGCGAATGGAACCCGCGCTTTTCGGCACAATCCTTACAAAGGTTCAAAACAAGCTTTTTGTTGTTAACAATCTGCGTGAGATGAACCGTTGATTCGTTTTGATGGCAATCCTGACAAAGCATCCCTTTTTCCCTCGTTTATTTGAACTTAAGGCAATTCAACACTGTTCCCGGGTTATTATTATGAGAGGCATTTCAACCTCTGGCAAGGTTTTTTGACCCAACGATTTTGCCATCATGGAGGCGAAAGGTCTTATCCCCCATTTCGGCCAACTCCGGGTCGTGAGTAGCTATAAGAATACACACACCAGTATCGTCGACAAGTTTCCGAAATAACTTTAAGAGTATTATTGCGTTTTCTCTATCGAGGTTTCCGGTTGGTTCATCGGCAAAAATGAGGCGGGGTGAGTTCATCAAGGCTCTGGCAACCGCCACCCGCTGCTGCTCTCCCCCGGACAACTGATTCGGATAGTGGTTTATCCGCTCCAGAAGCGAAAGCTGGGCTAAAAGCGATTTTGCCCGCTCCAGCGCGGCCTGGTCAGATTGGCCGCTAATCATGGCTGGCATCAGTACATTTTCTAGAGCGGTAAAATCGGGAAGAAGATAGTGCATCTGGAAGACAAAACCGATCTTCTGGTTACGGTAACTATCGAGCCGGGAATTGGTGAAGGTGTCAATTGGTTCGCTATCAAAAAGAATACGCCCGGAATCGGGTTTCTCCAATCCACCGAGGATATAGAGCAGAGTGCTTTTTCCTGACCCGGAGGGGCCTGATAGAATAGCTAAACGAGAAGATTCAAGCTCCAGGTTAACCCCTTTGAGAACATCAAGATAGGTGTCGCCGGAGCGAAACCGCTTGGTGATATTCTCTGCTTCTAAAAGCAGTTTAGGATCGTTCAAGCAATCACCTTTATTCATAGCGGATAATATCTACGGGGTCCAACCTTGATGCGCGCAGGGCCGGGTAAATAGAGAATATAAAACCGATTAAAACGGCTAAGGCCAATATCAGTATAATATCAAGGGGCCTGATATCGATGGGCAGAGCTGAGATAAAGTAAATATCGCTGGGTAACGATATCACTGCATACTTCTTTTGTATCAAACCCAATATGGTTCCGATAGATACACCCAATATTCCACCAACCGAACCGATTATTAGACCCTGAAATGCAAAAATCCTCTTAACTCGATTTTTTGACAATCCTTCCGCCATAAGAATACCGATATCCGTGCGCTTAGCTAAAACCATCATAATCAGAAGGGCGATAATATTTGAGGCTGCAACCAGAACGAACAGCATCAGCACCAAAAACATCATCCATTTTTCAAGGGTCATCCAGGAAAAAAGATTACGGTTGTAATCTTTCCAATCGGTGGCGCTGTATTTCAAGCCAATCGTTTCGGCGATATTCCGGGCCACCTTCCAGGCATTATAGAAATCTGTGGTTTTTACCTCGATTGTGGTAACCGCGCTCCCCAGCTCGAACAGCTCCTGAGCCTTATCGAGCGGCATATAGACAAAGTTATCATCGTAAGTGGACATGCCTGTTTCGACAATACCGGCAACCATGCAAGGCATGACCTTGGGAGTAAATCCGGTCAAACCGCCGCCAACATCTTTCAGAGAATAGATACGAATCTTGTCGTCTATAGTGACATTAAGCCGGTTAGCGAGATCGATTCCCAGCCAAACACCAACGAAATTGGTGTCTGGGGTGGCGAATGAGAGATCGTGCGTGATCAGGTATTCAGCGATACTGGAGACCTCTTTTTCGCGCTCGGGCAGGATGCCGCGAATAACGACACCGTCAGTTTCATATTTTGACGATATAGCAGATTTGGCCAGCACCACCGGGCTGGTTGCAGTTACGCCGTGAACGCCTTGAATCTGCTTTTCGACCTGCTGCCAATCCTGGATGCCGCCTTCGAATCTGGAGGCCACCATGATATGCGCCATGGTACCGATAATGCGATCGCGGACCTCGGTTTCGAAACCGTTCATAACTGACATCACCAGTAAAAGCGAGGCGGTTGAAAGTAGAACGACACCGATCGAGATTGCACCCAAAAGAGATAGAAACCCCTGGCGGTGACGCGACGTGAAGTATCGTTTAGCGATGAAAAATTCGAGAGACACTAACTCACCCCTCTTCTTCAGGAGAGAGCGAGCTTTTCGTTGCCTCAGGTTTCATAATCGGGAAAAAGATGACATCGCGTATGGAATGAGCGCCGGTCAGCAGCATGATAAACCGATCTACACCCAGGCCAAAGCCCGCCGTGGGAGGCATACCATGCGATAGGGCAGTAAGGAAGTCCTCATCTATAGGATGCGCTTCTTCGTCGCCGGCTTCTTTTCTGGCCCGCTGTGATTCAAAACGGGCCCGCTGGTCGTCAGGATCGTTTAGCTCGGAGAAACCGTTGCCATATTCTACCCCATCGATAAACAGTTCAAATCTCTCGGTAAGACGCGGATCGCTTCGATGCTTCTTGGCCAGAGGCGAGAGTTCGATCGGATAATCGGTGACGAATGTTGGTTGTACAAAATGCGGTTCGATTAGCTCTTTGGAAATGATATCCAAATAACCGCCCCGTCCGATAATTTTGGCATCCTCTTTAGCGAGTCCCTTCTCCACCGCCAGAGCTTTAAGCTGCTTTTCATCGAAATCAATTATGTCGACCCCCAGATGCTGATGAAATGCTTCAAAATATGGCAACCTCTTAAATGGAGGCTTAAGCGAAATCTTTTTCCCTTCGCGCTCGAATTCATCGGTTTTTAGAAGTTCCATCGAAATCCTAAAATACATCTCCTCAATAAGTTTCATCAGGTCGATGTAATCAGCGAATGACCAATAAAACTCCAGCATCGTAAATTCGGGATTGTGGTTACGGTCCATCCCCTCATTGCGGAAGTCTTTGGAGATTTCATAGACTTTCTCAATCCCACCGATTACCAGGCGTTTGAGATAAAGTTCGTCGGCGATTCGAAGATAGAGCTTCAGATCAAGCGCATTAAGATGCGTTTCAAACGGTTTGGCGTTGGTTCCTCCGTAAATTGTTTGCAAAACCGGTGTTTCAACTTCCAAAAAACCGCGTTCATCGAGAAATCTACGTAAGGCGTTAATGATCTTGGTGCGCATACGAAAGGTTTCAAGAACTTCGGGGTTAGCTAGCAGATCAAGATATCGTCGTCTGTAACGAAGCTCTTTATCCTGAAGCCCATGCCATTTCTCGGGCAATGGTTGGAGCGATTTGGTAAGCAGCTCAAATGATGAAACCCTGATTGTTATCTCGCCGGTGTGGGTCTTAAATACGGTGCCCTCGACACCGATGATATCACCCATATCGCAAAGGTTAAAACGCTCGAAATTTTCTAATCCGATATCGTCTCTTTTGATATAAATCTGAATCAATCCCGCGCCATCTTTGA
>DOTU01000041.1 GCA_003520965.1 Candidatus Zixiibacteriota bacterium | reverse complement strand
ACCTGATGATTGTATTTATCCTGTTCATGCTGACCGCCGTATATAAACTCATAGAAACCGGAATTGTAGATTACGTCTCTCACCTGGCGACATCGATCCTCGCGGCTATCTATCCGGGATTTTTTATCTCATTTGCCATCCTAATGCACCGCGATTTTGCGCCGGTAGGTTGGGTTTTCCTGCTATTTGTCTTCGTCAATACCTGGATTGCCGACACATTTGCCTATGGTTTTGGCCGTTGGTTAGGGAAACGAAAGCTTGCCCCAACTATCTCGCCTAAGAAAACCTGGGCAGGGTTTATCGGATCGTTTGCGGGAGGATTGATCACGCCGTTTCTGGCCATACCGTTCCTGCCTAACTGGTCGCTTGCGGCTTTGATGATGCTCTCGCTTGTAGCTACGCTGTTCGGTCAAATTGGCGATCTCATTGAGTCGGCAATCAAACGCGATTGCGGTATCAAAGATTCATCGAACCTTATTCCCGGTCACGGGGGAGTGCTCGATCGATTTGATTCTTTTGTCATTGCCCTACCAGCGGTTTATTTTATGTTGAGAATCTTGACCTAAATAATAGATTTTGATCCGTTCTATGGATGAATCGGCCCCGGCAATTTCCATCGGTAAAATCACAAAGTTATTTGATTATATCTTTTTCCTACGGCCCATCCTTCATCCTCCAGTCTGGACAATCGTCATCCTTGGATTTTTTAGAGTTCCGACGGCTAATGCCAATTCCAACTTAATTTATCTATTGCTATTATCATCAACTGCCGCAAGCTGGGCTTATATTGTAAATCAGATCAGCGATATTGAATCGGATCGAATAAACCACAAGCTCCATTTCCTTCCGCGGGGATTGATTTCTCTTAAGGCCGCTTACATCATGGCCGGTTTAGCATTGATTATAACCGTTGTGGGTGCATTGCTTATGGCACCTATCATTGGTATTCTATTTACAATTGGCTTGATTTTTGGATATATCTATTCTGGAAAGCCCTTTTACGGAAAGAATCATCCTATAATCAGCGCACTTTCCAACGGAATTGCCCACGGTATCCTGCCGTTTTTGGCAGGGTATATCGCTGCAGGGGGGAGCTGGCAGGCCGGGGCCGTATTTTCCTTGCCATATTTTTTTGCGGTGGCGGCGGTATTTATCGGTACTACCATTCCCGATATTCCTGGAGACCTGAAAAGTGGTAAGATTACGCTTGGAGTTGCTCTTGGCGTGCGCGTCTCAACGTTTATTATGACATTTTATCTTGCAATCGCGCTTTTATTATCGTTGATGGTAAAAGATACATTTCTTATTGTGGTCGCTGGCGTGAGTTTACCATTTTACATTGCGGCTATAATCGTGCCAACTGAACGGCGGATATTGATAGCCATTAAATTGTCGATATTGTTGCTATCTGTTGCGGCCTGCATCGAATTTTGGCCCTACGCGCTAATTCTGATTGGACTCTTTGTAATCACCAGATTTTACTATCGAAAGAGATTTGGGGCTGTATATCCGAGCCTGACTTAATTTGAATCCTCTATAGGCCGATAATATAATAGAATGAAGAAAATTGCCATTTTAGCTGTCATTGGGGTTGCTTTTCTCTCGGCTTGCTCGGGTTCGATTCGTCGCTCTGAGCTTTATCCTCGTCCGTTGCCCCAAAAGCCAGCCAAGAGGCTGGTCCATGATGCTTCTCGGCATGTTGGGGAACCGTATCGATATGGCGGCACTACCCAAAAAGGCTGGGACTGCTCCGGCTTTGTGAGAACTATCTACCAGAATTCTCTAAACATCACTTTACCCAGAACAGCTGACGAGATGTCCCACCTCAGCTTTCCAATACCCCCTTCTTACGCCAGGGCCGGAGATCTCGTTTTTTTCAGGATCGGCCACAAGAAAGCCTCGCATGTGGGTATCATTATTGGACGGGATGAGTTTATCCATGTCAGCACCACAAGCGGCGTGATCATCTCGTCCTTATCAGACCCTTACTATCGGCGTTATATACTGGCCATCAAACGAATCCCGCCTGAGTTGGTCGCATCAACTCGATAACAGCCATTAAATCATCAGCGTTTTCGATATCTTAAATTACCGAAATTCATCTCAGATTTCGCAAATTACGAAATATTTATTAATGATTAAATTTTAAATCTTAGCAGCCAGATATCCCCAAAATAATCATCGCCCCATTGATATATTTTGGCTGATCGGATAAACAACATCATCCGGTCATCCGACGAGAAAGAGGTCAAATAATCTATCGATTCCGGTATGCTGTCGGGACGTTCAATTCTATAAAGGTGGCCCTTTTGCAAATCAAAAATCAGAAGCCAGGTTGGCCCGGTGCCGTAGACCACTGTTAGGTACCTTCCGGTATTGGAGAATCTATCGATAAAGCAGGAAGTGTCGCCGTAAGTTATCTGCCGGACTGAATCTCCTCTGGCTAAATATACAATATGAATCTCGTCCTTGTCACCCTCCCGAATTGTTTCAAAGGCAATAGTCCTGCCGTTGGGCGATAGTACACCCCATACCGTTTCCTCGCCCTTGCGCTTGGGTAGATCAGTACTATCAAGCACTCCCGCTGGCGGGAATTGTGGTTTGCCTTCGAGAGTATAAAGCTCGCCATTTTTGATGTTGATTCCGTAAGACTTAATAATTTGTTCCGGCATATAGGCAAAGGTATCAGCCAGATCGGATAATAGCAGCCGCTGGTAAAAAACAATAGTATCTCCCGGGTCGAACATCGGATAGATACTGCGGCCATCATC
>DOTU01000309.1:1457-14623 GCA_003520965.1 Candidatus Zixiibacteriota bacterium | reverse complement strand
TAAAATGCTGGGGCTCGCAATGGCCACGGACAGCTTGGCGGTATAGCAATATGGTGGATACAATCACATCCCAGCGCAATTGGCGGCGGGCAGTCAGGGACCCGGTTTATTTCGCGCGTGCTTTTCTTGGGATAAAGCCCCATGATGGGCAGGTTCGCTGGCTGAAGAACAGTATCGGGGGGGAAAACGCTCTTGTGACCGGCAACCGCTGGGGGAAATCGGAAATTCAGGCGGTGAAACTGCTGCATCGGGCGTTGTTCCAGGTTCGGTCGAAAAAGTATGATGGAAAAGATTACTACCGATGCGCCAATGTCTCAATTACACAAGATCAGGCGGGAATCATATTCGCTAAGGCAACGGCCCTGATTAGCCGTTCGAGGCCTTTGCAAGCAATGGTACGTTCGATCAAGCAAACGCCTTTCCCGCATATTGAGTTCAAGAATGGCTCGGAGATTTGGGCACGCTCATCGCACAACAGGGGAGAGTACCTGCTGGGGCACGATTTCGATTATATCAATTTCGATGAGGCAGCTTATGAACTGTTTGGCGAATGGGTGGTTGATGGTGTCATCAAGCTCCGTTTGGCGGACAGGCAGGGGACACTCGATTTCTCGTCGACACCCAACGGACTGAACTGGTTTTACAAGCGATGTCAAATGATCGCCAAGGAGAACCGAGGGCATCTCCAGCATGGCTCGATATTCGAGAATCCGCATTTATCGGTGAAGTATTTAACCGATCTCAGGGGCTCGTTTTCAGAATCTCGGGCAGCGCAGCATCTTTATGGTAAGTTCACTTCATTTGAGGGACGGCTATTTCCGGAGGAAGTTGTGCAGAGGTGCCTGAGTAAGTCGGGGCTGTCATTCGTAGGGGCGGACCCGCGTGTCCGCCCAATTATGGAGGGTTCTGATCGTTTCTTCATCCACGGCTGGGATCTCGCGCGCAAGGTAACATATACGGTGGGAATCACAATCGACGCTACCGAGCGGCCGTTTCGTGTAGTCAATCTGGTTCGCATGCAACGGGAATGGCCGGTGACGATTAAGGCTATCAAAGATGTGCATGCGCGGTATGGCGGGATCACGATAATCGATTCCACAGGTTTGGGTGACGTGGTACTTTCCGAGCTTAGGGATATCGGGGCGATCGGTTTCAATTTCGGAGGAGGCAACCGGGACTTGCTATTAGCCAATCTTGAACGGGCAATCTATGCATGCGAGGTGCTTTGGCCTGATTACGAATTGCCCGATGATATCGGCGGCACTTGGAGCCTAACCGATGAGATTCGCGCCATGGACAAATCTTATGAGCATGTTGGTGACGGCGTCTGCGCGTTGGCCCTGGCGCTCTGGCAGGTCAGGCAACGAGGTATCGATCTGCCGTTTCTAAAGTCGGCGGTGGGGAGGTTCTGAGGCGATTCTCATCGCTATAAACCGCATGTTGAACATGCTGCGGGCGCCGAGCCAAATCCCTTTAAATAATTTAATAGGTAGGTGATATCTAGCCCGTCAAAAGAACAACTGCCGTCGGCATCGGCTGGGCCGTATAGCATTTGTCCTTCCCAGCATTCAACATAACAAGGGGGAGGCGGTCCGGTTCCCTTCCAGAAGTTTACCATATACACCAAGTCCATGCCGTTGAATTTACCGTTATTGTTAACATCCCCTGGCCGGTAGCTGTACATAGGATAGAGCCAAACATCATGCAGGTTTTGAGTGTTTTTATTTCCTCCCAATAAAATTGCCCTGCTTTGGCCGGGAACTGCATATGCTCCATATCTTCCCTGGAGCAACTCTGGGACGAGCCATTGCCTTGCACGAACATTGGGGAACCATGGATACGTTATCCACCAAGAATCATTTAATATTGAATCAGTGTTTGCCGCATCCTGTCCACCAACTATAATTATTTCCCCCTCATATGATCCAATGGCAAAATTAACGCGGGGCGTTGGCCAGAGAGAATCTAAGGGTTGTCCTTGAACCCAGGATGTATCCCACCATTCCCAGATATCGTTATATACCTCACCATCGAAACCTGCGCGGCCGCCATATAGTATTTGCACATAAGATTGATAAGGCGTTACTAAACCAGCATCAATTCTCGGTGACGGTCCATTATCGCTTTTAAAATGCCATCCTGATGTGAAATACCATTCCCATGTATCTCCAAATAAGGAATCTCCATTCATGCCGCCAAAAAGCACAAATCCCTGAGTTCTTCGATTATATGTTATCGAGGAATAGGCTCTGGGTGATGGCCCAGTGGAATCGACTTGTCTCCAGATTCCGTTATATGAGTCATAAAGCCAGGTATCATTCAGATACTGCCCCGCCTGATTGATGCCGCCAAATAGAATCAGATTATATGACCCGATGGCGTGGCCCAGCGCATGTCCAATGCGCCCCTCAGGTCCCGGCGCATTATTACGTATCCAACTATATGGCGCATCAATCCTGAGTTTGTAAACATCATTGGGCATTTGCCCCAACGAATCCTGTCCCCCAAAAAAATATATATAGCTATTATGATCATAAACGCATTTATAATCTGTTCGAACCGGTACAGAATTATTTACACGCATCCAGAAAATTGGGACAGGTTGCGGATTAGCCCCAATATGGATATTACCCGAAACGAGAATCAGCGTAAGTAACGAAATTATTATACAACTCTTTTTTATCATAATTTCTACCTTTAATAATAGCCGTCCCTACCATCCCGGCGGGCAATCAGAGCAGGGTATCGGGCGCGGGCCACCTTTGGAGTAACGTACAGAATAGGTTACATCCAACCCGCTAAAGGAACAGGAGCCGTTAACATCGCCTGATACATACCAATTATTGCCACTTCCCAGAGGACACTCGCACGAGTACGGTGGGTGGGGGCCTCCCTTGAAGAAGCGCACCATATAGGTGACATCGAGACCGGTGAAATGGCCATCGTTATTGATATCGCCAATCATATAGTTGCATGGAGAAGGTATCCTTTGCAGCGTAAACGAAATCCAAGTCGTGTCACTCGAGAAAATTCCAACATTGGGTATTGTATCAGGCACAAAACCGGTTGCGGATGCTGTTAGATCGTAAGGCCCCCATTGCATATCAGGCAGGATAAATAAGCCATCTGGTCCAGTGGTATCAGTGGTAATAAAACCACCCTCATGCGGATTTGCCACGACAATCGCCCCTTCAATCGGTGTTACGCCGTCAACCTTTCTTACAAAACCGGCGATTACACCAATAGGCGGCGGTACTTCCCTTTCAAGGGCGAAATCCAAAACGACTTCCCCCTGGCATACTCCAGCAAATATAGGGTCTGATATCTGAGTAATATATCCGAGTTTTGAAACCTCAACTGTATATGTATCTGGTTCAATTTGGAGAAAATCACCATGCCCATACCATCCATATTCGGTGGTAATATCCCGGCGGACCTCGGCGCCATCCCTGAGCAATCTGATTAGCGCTCCGGTTATCGGCCCAGCCCCGGCTTCCGTTACCATACCAGATATGGGTGGGGGAATTGACGGTGTTTCTATATTAAGCCAGTAATTACCGGCATCATTGCCAAAACCACCTAAGCCATCAATTACAAAATAATATGTATGGCCGGGCACAAGCACCACACAACCGCCCCCCTCGGACGACTCTATCCAGGAAGCCCACGCATAAGAATTGCATCCGCCAACAGCACATGCTATGACATTGTCCCGGGTATCCTCGAATATGTAAAGCCTGTTGTAGAAATCAGGCATCCGGCTGCACAGACCTACCCATATGCCTGCGACGTATGTTGGTGTATATTTGTAAACCACATCGGGGGCTCCGGTGTCCTCAACGCCGCAATTTGCATCATAGTCATCGGTGAATCCAACCGTTGTGCCGCTGTCGCTGAAACCAATAGAGGGGATGACAAAGGCGTTATCCATATTATCGCCGCCCTGCAGCGCTGTTTGCGAAAGAGCGGTTACACTCAAGAATATAATCAGCGCTCCGATTAATATCAGCTTCTCGTGTATCATCTTTCTATTTCCCATCATCTCTTTGACTAACGACCACTCGTCTCACGGGTATTGGGAAAGCTCTATATTCTTAGTGTGGCGGGCAATCCGGGCAAGGAATCGGAGCCGGGCCTCCCTTGAAGTAGCGCACGGAATAAGTCACATCAAGACCCGAGAAAGAACAGGAGCCGTTGACATCACCCGCTACGTACCAGATATTTCCGCTTCCCGGAGGACAATCGCAATGATATTGTGGAAAGGCGCCACCTTTGAAAACTCGAACCGAAAAAGTGACATCAAGGCCGGTAAAATGCCCATCGTTATTGACATCCCCGATCACATAAATGCAGGGAGGATGTACAATCTCTAATGCAAAATATACCGTTGTCGTTTCACCGGAATTAACCTGCACATCTTGGACCTCCTGGGATACTCGCCCGGGGAAGGATGCCGTAACGTTATATAGAACAGTTTGCATATCGGGCAGCATGTAATATCCATTTGAGTCGGTGGTATCGGCTGTGACGAGATTGGTATCAACCGGACTCGCCGTTACAATCGCGCCTTCAATGGGAGTTATTACATCAGATTCCCAAACGTAACCCGCTATTATTCCAATCGGTGGGGGTGGCACCGGGTTAAGCGCAAAATCAATCTGGGCAGGTTCGCAGATTGAAATATAGGTTGGATCCGAGGTTTGAGTAATATATCCTGTTTTGGATGCCTCTACTGTATATGTGCCGAGATTTACATCTTCAGCGGAATAATGCCCCGAATCATCGGTTGTATCCTGCCAGATTATATAGCCATCCTGTAAAACCCTGATGTTGACCCCGCTCAACGGTCCATCGCCGGATTTAGTAACTGTCCCTTGGAGTAAGGAATAAACCGGCGTAAGCAAAGTGAGATCGAAAGTATATTGGCCGGAAGAACTGCCGTACCCGTCAACAACGAAATAATAGGTGTGACCTACCTCTAACGGCAGGCAATTTATTCTTGAAACGTAAATCGAATATTCATTGGAGCAGCCGTCATCATCGCAAGCGATAATGTTATCCGGGGAATCTTCAAAAACATATAGCCTGGTATCGTATCTCGATCCGGAGCAGGTCGAGGCCATTATGATATCATAATATTGCGGGGTATAGGCGTAAACGACATCCGGAGCGCCATAAGCGGGGCCGCAGTTGCCAGAATAATCATCAGTATATCCGATAGTTGTTCCGTTATCGTTAAATGGAATAAAAGGAATTGGAAAAGCATTGCTGATATTATCACCGCCCTGAAGCGTGGATTGCCCCAACGCAATAATACTCCAGATAGCTAATAGAGCGACGACCGAAAAAAGAACTCTGACCACTTTCATATCAAATCCTCCCTAAAGGGCTTGCATTCAATCAAATGGCGGGCAAATCGGGCAGGGAATAGGTGGTGAGCCGCCTTTGAAGTATCTCACCATATAAGTAATATCCAATCCGGAAAAAGAGCAGGAGCCGTTAACATCGCCGGCCAGAAACCAGTAATTGCCTGCGGTGCACTCAAAATAATACCAAGGGGGTAATGAGATCCCGCCCCTGAAATACCTAACTGCATAAGTTACATCTAATCCGGTAAAGCTGTGGCTCCCGTTAACATCACCAATGATATAATGAAAGAAAACAGGATAAGTCCATACCTCAGTAAAAATACGGGAGCTGTCGCGCCCGCCGATAATTGCAAATTCACGACTACCATAAGTGCAAATTGCCGCCTGGGTTCGCTTAGTCATCCCGTCTCCCATTGTATATGAGTACCAATAAGCGGTGTCAGCTGCTAAGTAGAAAAGTCCATGGTCAGCAAGAATTGTATTGCCTGTAATAGAATCCTGACCGCCAAACAGCTCGACTTCAGGGCCTCCTCCAAGAGCGAATTCCATTACATGCCCAACTCTGGGAGATGGCGGATTACCCGCGTTCGTTACCTGCGTCCAAACGGCCCCATCCCATTTCCAGGTATCATTGTATACCTCGCCATTATAACCGGCTTGACCTCCAAATAAATACCCAACGTTAGCCATGGCGGACATTATCCTTGGAGGAGGGCCGGAGATAGCCATTTGGATCCAATGCGAACCGTCCCATTCCCAGGTATCACGGTAAAGGCTGTCAGGACCGATTCCGCTAAACAATACTGCGCGATTACGATTACTATCATAGCTCAATGCAAAATGTGCTCTTGTCGCGGGACCGGTGGAGTCAACTTTGATCCAACCCACACCATTCCATTTCCAGGTATCATTATGAAATTGACCAGCTTGATCGATTCCTCCGAATAAAAAAACCAGCGAATCATTTTCATCGAACCACATTCCGTGGCCGATACGGCCCTCAGGGCCCAAGTTTTGATATTGATTCCAGTTGTTGGTAGATCCGCTAAGCTCCCAAGTATCTGATGGCATTGCGTCAAGCGAGTCTTTTCCGCCGAAAAGAACGACCACATTACGAATCCAATCAAATGCGCATTTATGAGCATAGCGTGCCGGGGCGGAGTTGTTGAGAAGCCTCCATTGGGGCGCGATGGGGTTGGCTAATGATGATATGCTAATCGCGAGGACAATCAGAATTTGGGAAACTATTAATCGTTTGCTTATCGTTTATCGCCTCCATTCAAGTGAGGATCGTTGCTCCCTCAAACTGGAGAGACTCGTACTGCCGGGAGCCGGAAAACAAAGGATAACGTTAATATAATGCGCGATTATATCAATATGTCAAGTAAATAATGGAGTAATTTTATCCTGTTATCAGATTGGAAATAAAAAAAGGCCGGTCTCAAGGAGGATGCTCAAATACCGGCCTTTAAACTTGGACAGAGGTGTACCTGCCCGACAAAGATTTGCTTCTCGCCCAACAGGGAATTAAGCGGAACCGAAGCTTTGTCGTTTATGTAAACTGCAATATTTATGCCTTACGTATTGTCCACATTAAGATTTTTAACTCATTGTGATTTAATTAATTATAATCGAGATTTTTGGGTAGTGTCAATAGCGACTCGAAACGTATGCACTTTATTGCATAATATTGAAGAAAGTACGACCATCCCGCGCTGATTATGATGGTTTAAAAAAAGTATCTAAAATCCAAATAAATGCAATTATTTATTAAGAAAGATTGTTAGACCAGTTGAATGATGGCTTAATACGGTTCAGGGTGTCTCATTAATGTTGACTGGCGCATCAAGCCCGGATTATATTGATACTAATGAAAGAAACATTCTCAGAGACGATAAATTTCATCTATTAGGGCGGAGACTAATGATCTTATCATCACCCAAATCAAATTCAGGGCTGCTATTACTGATAGTAATATTATTTAGCTGTGGCGATCACACCACCAAGAATGATGTGGTACCGGTTGCCCCCAGCGAATTTCACGCTACTGCTTTGTCGTCGAATAGGGTTTATTTGAGCTGGCAGGATAATTCTACTGATGAAACCGGTTTTGATATATATCGCCGTCCCCTGGAGCTTGTCTTCTGGACCAAGGTCGTCCGCTTGCCATTTAATATCGAAACATTTGTCGACAGTACTGCTGCAGATAGCACAGCTTATATGTATTATGTCAGTGCATTCAATGCGGCCGGCAGCTCGGAGCCCAGTAATTATTCTACCGTGACAACCCCATCGATTGGTCATGCGCCTGAGATACCCTTCGATCAAATCCCCTGGAACGGCGCTGATACGGTAGCTATTAATACGATGCTCAGCTGGCGTTGCAGCGATCCCGATGGCGATACACTTGTATTCGATGTCAAACTTGGATTCAATCAATATCCCGAGGTCATTCGTCAAAACTGGCCCGATACAACGCTATACATGACCCTGCTTCGTCCTGATACAACTTACTACTGGCAAGTGATCGCGATCGACCCTCACAATCACCGCGTTGCCAGCCCGATATGGCATTTTAGGACATTATCGCCAGGGCATCCTCCCAATGTACCAATCAATCCAGTACCCTTTAACGGGGTCGATTCAATTTCGCTCAATCCGACAATGAGCTGGAGCTGCACTGATATCGATGGCGACACACTTGTTTATGACATTAAGTTTAGCACGAGCTTTATTCCTGCTTTAATCCACCAAAACTGGCCGGATACTTCATTTTCCATGACAGGGCTTCAACAAAACACGGTTTACTACTGGCAGGTAATTGCGATCGACCGCTATAATCATCACACTCCAAGTCCGGTCTGGTGGTTCCGCACGATAACGACAATTAAATGATACATATATCGAAATTAGGATCTCAGTAACTAATATCGGGTTATTATATCCCGATAGTTTAATTTTATCGCTTTAAGAATTAAAAGCACATTTCAGAATATTGGAAAGCTTATATTTTATAAGATTTCCCAATTGCATTTGCCATATTTCCATTTGACCGCCCAAGTTGTTTTCTGCTATATTCCGGTATCTTTTGCCATAAGTGATTCCAATTGGGATCATAATCACTTTTGGCCATAATCAGGATTGAAAAATACCGAGATGGGTGCTGGTATGGATGGAGTGAAGTCGCTTGTATTTGATTGGGGCGATACGCTAATGCGCGATTTCAAGGAATTTAACGGCCCCATGCATCTGTGGCCCGAGGTGGCCGCCATGCCGGGCGCGCTCGATGCTCTGCAAGTGGTGGGGAAAAAGCGCGTTATCGCCGTGGCAACCAATGCAATTGATTCTCGCGAAGAGGAGATCTGGTTGGCGTTGGGCCGTGCCTCGCTTGATTCATTGATCAACAAGGTCTACTGTTTTTATAAAATTGGCTTTTTAAAACCATCGCCCGAATTCTTTAAGTATATTCTAAGGGATCAAAATCTCAAACCATCCGAACTTATCATGGTAGGAGATGATTTTGAAAAGGATATCCAGGGAGCTAATCGCTGCGATATCTTTGGCGTCTGGCTCAATTTAAATTCCCAGGAGCGTCGCACCGGGAAATTGTATGATACAATTCACTCGCTTAACGAGTTACCTTCTTTCATGGAGTTGCGCGAGGCCGCTCTTTCTAAAACGGCAAATAATAATATTATCGAATAATGTTAGGATGGGAGAATCGTCATGACCGAGTATATACCGATACACTATGTATGTACGAATAAGGATGCCAGAAAAATGATTTTTGCGCATGACCGTTTCTGGGTATCCAATTGCGGTTGCCGTGAAGGAAATAAGGACGGCTGTAAGCGATCGCGAATCGACGTTTGTCTCAGTTTCCGTGGGGATATTGGTTCCAGCGGTAGCGGGCTCAGGGAAATACCCCTGACCGAGGTTGTGGCTATTCTCGATGAGGCCTCCGAGAAAAAGCTGGTTACCCGTCCGTTTCGAGGAGAAAAGGACAGAAGCGTAACCGAAGGTATCTGCTTTTGCTGCAATGATTGCTGTGGCTATATCCTGAATCGAGAGGAGAGATGCGATAAGGGGACACAGATCGAATCGACAGATATGGAACTCTGCAACCTCTGCGGCGATTGCGTACAAGCCTGCTATTTCGGCGCGCGAAAAATGGTTGATGACAAGTTAGTTGTTTCCCGCGATGAGTGTTACGGCTGCGGCATGTGCGTGGAGGCCTGTTCGTTGGAAGCGATTTCGCTGGGGGCGAGGAAGTAGCAGCACAGTATAAAGACAATCTTTTAGTGGAGGGTCAATATGAATACGAAACAGGTGATTCTACTTATCTTGATTGTGCTGGCCATCGTTTTTATGTTCCAAAATAGGGGACCGGTACCAATACATATTCTATTCTGGTCTTTAAGTATGCCCCGGGTGTTGCTGATAATCATATTACTTCTGATAGGATTTGCTATCGGATTTGTGGCAGCGACACTGAAATCAGGTAAATCGTCCGATTAGAAAAGCGTTTATTTGAATCAGGTGAATATCGAATGCTGAACCGGCCAAAGCTTGATATCCCCCGATCCCCGCTTGAAAACACGCTGGCGTTGTTGTCGATAGTCGGAGTTATTCTATGCGTTTATTTGCCGTGGCGATACTGGGGGGTATTGCCAGACAGAATACCAACCCATTTTGATTTCGCCGGGAAACCCAACGGCTGGGGTAGCAAGGGAGCGCTGCTAATCCTTCCAATAATTGAATTTGTGCTTTTTATGGTTTTATCTATCGTACAGAGGTTCCCGGAAGTATATAATTACCCCGTTAAAATTACTGAGGCCAACGCCAGGCGGCAGTATACGTTGGCGAGATCGCTATTGGCCTGGCTAAGTTTCGAGATAGTCTGGTTTTTTACCTATATCGAGTGGAAATCGATTCAGGCTGCGCTGGGGCAAACTCAGGGTTTGGGGCCGGTTGCCGTAGTAGCGCTTATGGTTACAACGATGGGGACTACGGTATATTATATCCGGCTCTCACACCAAGCGAAATAGATATGATGAAAATTCGAGTATTGATGATTTCCATAGCGGCCAGCGCTGTTGTATTCTACGGCTGCGCAACTTTTATCGCCGGCGGAATCGGCGCAATTGCGGATCAATCCTCCGAAAAAACCATACGCATTGCCATGGGCGGTTTATTTTCCGTCGAAAGAGGTACATCAATAATTGCAATATTAACTGACAGCTCGAAAGTCGCCGGTAAATACTTCGGCTTTGCAGGTATATTCCCCGATAGCATTCAATTGTCAAACCCCGTTAGCGAAGATTCAATGGCCATGCCATATTATTGTGAACCTATTATGTTAACGGAATCGTCAGGCAGAGAAAGACGTTGTCTTTATGATGGTTTTTTCTATCATCGGGATAAAGACAAGTGGATTCCACAAGTGGCTGGTTATTCCGACGGTATTAGCCAGGTATTAGATCTCGACAAAATCAGTGCCATAAAAGATAGCCGTGATAAAATAATTAGCGGAAGCTGGATGATAAATTCGGCTAACAAAACTCTGGTTCGATCCGCTGTGATAATCAAAAGCATTTCGACCTCGTTTGCAATTCCAATGTCGAGAATCGATCATGTCGAAATAAAGCCCAATAAACATGCTACTGAGATGGGGCTGCTGCTCGGGTTTGTATTAGATATTAGTATTTACCTTTATCTAAGATTTATATTTAGTGGCGCTGCTACAAGGATTGATTGAAGTTAGGGTTACAATATAATATTTGACTCAAATTCAATCCCCATATATGATAAGTTTCAGAATGGTCGATGTTATTGTGTTTGACAACAAAGAATGAGGAGGATGGTAATGGTGAAAGTATTATGCATGTTTGTAATATCGATTTGTCTGGTTTCGCCGCTCTGGGCCAGCGTTTGTACTGAATGCCATCAGCAGAAAAATCCGGAAATCGTGTCTAATTGGAAAATCAGCAAGCATGCTGAAGCGGGTGTAGATTGCGCAGATTGCCACGGTGACAAGCATCAGAAAGCCGAAGATTTTAATCTGGCCTCGTTGCCGACCCCCGAAGTCTGTGGCGGGTGTCATGCCGACCAGCTGGCGCAGTTTAAAAATGGTAAGCATGCCGCCGCCTGGGCCGCTATGAATGCTATGCCAACGATTCACTGGCAGCCAATGGCGATGATCGATGGAATGAAAGGGTGCGGCGGATGTCATAAGATAGGTCTCAAAAGCGTTCAGGATATTGAGCAATTGAAGAGCGAAGGCCAAAGATTCGGCGTAGCCTCTTGCGACGCCTGTCATACGCGGCATACATTCTCAGTTGAAGAGGCTCGTCAGCCGCAAGCTTGCGAAACCTGCCACATGGGATTCGATCATCCACAGTGGGAGATGTATTCCGGATCCAAACATGGCGTACGAAATGATTTAAAACAGCTTGGTAAATTACCCGATGCGGCCAGCGCCCCAACCTGCCAGACCTGTCATTATCAGCGGGGTGATCATGGAGTGAAAACCGCTTGGGGATTTTTGGCAGTTCGTCTACCTATGCCAGACGATAAACATTGGGCTGACGATCGCGCGACTATCCTGCAAGCCCTCGGAGTGCTCGACCCTCAAGGCAAACCAACGGCAAGGCTCGATGTTGTCAAGGCCGCAGATTTGGCCCGTCTAACTCAGGAAGATTGGCAAAAGGAGCGGGATAAGATGGTTACTACCTGCACGCAATGCCATTCATCCTCATTTGCCGCAGGCGAACTTCGCAAAGGCGACGATATGATCAGGAACGCCGATAGCCTGATGGCCGCGGGGATTCGTATCGTAGCGGAATTATACAAGGATAGCGTTCTGGCCAAACCGGCGAACTACGCCTATCCGTTTCCAGACCTGTTAACCTTTCATGATGCTCCCACGCCAATCGAACAAACTCTGTTTGTTATGTATCTGGAGCATCGCATGAGGGCATTTCAGGGCACGTTCCATGGCAATCCCGATTATGCGCTCTGGTATGGCTGGAGCGAAATGGTACGCGATTTAGCAGATATCAAAGCTATGGCGACTGAAATGCGGAGCGCAAAGAAATGATACATTAATAAAGCGGTAAGACGTTTTAAACTTAGCGTAATTTGTTAAATCATCTGCCGTCGGGCTAAACGACCCGGCGGCATTTTTATATTTCGGGCAGTCCGTTTATTTTGTTTTGGTAACTCTGTTTCCAGCTTAGAAATAACTTTTTATCAGGCAGTAACTTATTGACTATCTTAAGTTAAGCTGCCTAATAGTTAATTTATATCGGCAACTCATCTCAATCCATAAAAAATCAGAGATTTCCCTTGACAACTATACAAATGTGCAGTATATTTATTTGCAGTTAAGCGATTCAGGCACTTTTTCAACGAAAATCTAATGTAGCTGCCATAAAGATAATGGCGCACTTAATAATGATTCGGGGATAACCCTGATACGAATGGAGGAAAGTCATGGTCCGGAAAATGGAATATGACCTGTTTGCGGCTCAAAGGAAGTGCCGTTGTGGCAGCAACCTTGTTTTCGACGGAGACATGCTTGTCTGTGTCGGCTGCTACAATATTTTCTGCCCGAGCTGTTTGAGTATCGCCATCTCCGAGGGTGGCTGTTTCGCCTGCCCGTCATGCGGGTGGAGCGCCTGCGCTTAAGGCAACGTGCGAATCGATGCTCTTTCCCGTTTTGGCCTGCCTGGTCAAATCATAAAGCGCTGGAGCCTTGACGGTATCAAGTTTCTTTTACCGATTCAATCGGAGTCG
>DOTU01000309.1:0-1112 GCA_003520965.1 Candidatus Zixiibacteriota bacterium | reverse complement strand
ACCTTCTGCGGCGAGTTGGCCGTCTTGGCCAGGGTAGCCCAGCGTCAGAAGGGGATTTTTATCGAACCCCTCAAGGCGGTGGCCGAGGAAAAGTATAGAACGTTTCAGAATCGATACGGGCCGCTGGGGATATCGGTTGCATTGGCTACCAGGGATCATGCTTTAGAAAATGCTATTAACAAATTTGATATCGGAATTTTTATATATGAGAAGTTTAATACGCTAAGCGCGGCGGATATTTCGATTATCAAAGGCGCGTCATGCTTTGTCCTCGATGAATTTCAGATGATATCGGACCCCAGACGGGGGATCGAATTTGAGTTAGCCATAATGAAGATCAGGGCTTTTAACCCGCAAGCGCAGATTGTGATTCTCCTGGGCGGAGGAGCGTCGCCGGGAAAGATTGCCTCCTGGCTTGATCTGCCGCTGTTAGAGGAGAACCGCCGTCCGGTGGACTTGAGGTTAGGAGTATTGCACCGGGGCACGTTTCATTTCCGAGAGTTCAACGCGCTCCATGAGGGTGACGAACTCTGGCTGCAAAAGATCGAGCCTGACGATGATGAGCCGATCTCAAACCAGAATTTGGCTGCTATAAAGCTCCTGGCTGACAGGGGCGAGCAGATACTTATTTTTAATAGCTCCAAAAAAGAAGCGATGAAGCTGGCTCAATATGTTGCGAATCATCTTGGATTGTCCGAGGCAAAGAATGCGCTTGTTGCACTATTCGAGTGCCCGCAATCACTGCAAAATGAGGCCTTGGAGCAATGCCTGCAGCACGGCGCGGCTTTTCATCACGCCGATCTCGATGAACATCAACGACGGGTAGTAGAAGAGGGCTTTCGCACAGGTGAAATAATGATCCTCGCGTCGACATCAACACTGGCCTCAGGTGTGAATTTGCCGGCCAAAAACGTTTTCATTGAATCGGTAAAATATACCGGTAATAAGACGCCTCATTCGCGAGAGCTTGTATCTCCGCTTTCAGGCGTTGATTTCCATCAGGCTGCCGGGCGCGCCGGACGGTTGGGATGCGAGAAATCGTTTGGCCGGGCTATTATGACTGCCAATACGCAGTTTGAGCAGGAAATCCTGTGGGATAAATATATCTACGG
>DOTU01000174.1:4827-18213 GCA_003520965.1 Candidatus Zixiibacteriota bacterium | reverse complement strand
GAATTCGTCTTCATGGCTTATCAAATGATGTTTGCCATTATAACGCCAGCCCTGATTACCGGAGCTTTTTCGAATCGTATTCGCTTCGGCCCCTATTTGTTCTTTCTAATCGGTTGGCTGACCTTTGTATATTTCCCATTTGTCCACATGGTTTGGGGAAATGGCCTTCTGGCAAAACTCGGAGTACTGGATTTTGCGGGCGGTATAGTTGTACATAATATAGCGGGGATGGCGGCTCTGGCATCAGTCCTCTATGTTGGCCGCCGACGGGTTGGAGATAGTATACCGCATAGTATTCCCCTCGTGGCGTTAGGAACGGGCCTGTTGTGGTTTGGATGGTATGGTTTTAATGCAGGAAGCGAATTAAGAGTAGACGCCGTCACAGGCTTGGCATTTCTTAATACAGATATTGCAGCATCATTTGCAGGTCCGGTCTGGTTGCTATTAGCCTGGATTTTCGAAAGAAAGCCGAAATTTTTGGGTTTATTGACAGGCGCCGTGGCTGGACTGGCTACCATTACGCCATGCGCAGGATATGTTACTCCTACAAGCGCGGTAATAATCGGGATATTAGCCGGGATAGTTTGTTATTTAGCGGTTAACCTGAAAAATCGTTTAGGATGGGACGACGCGCTTGACGTATGGGGTGTTCACGGTGTTGGCGGCGCTCTGGGCGTTATTTTGCTGGGGATCATGGCCACCAAGGCTGTTAATCCCGCCGGGGCGGATGGCCTGCTTAGCGGCAATTCATCATTTTTCTTAATGCAGCTATTAACAATTGTCGTTTCCTCTATCTACGCTTTTGGATTCACATTTCTCATGCTCCGCGTACTTGGTGTTTTCATGCGTGTTCGTACAACTGAGGATGAGCAGGAACAAGGGCTGGATGCGGCGTTACATGGTGAGGAAGCTTATCAGGGAGTGTAACGCTTTATAGATAGAATAAAAAGGGTAAATCGGCCGGTAACCAAATGCCGGCCGATTCCCAATCAATTATAAATAGTAACCCGTAAAACTTTAATTCTGGGTGCTCAACCGTGAACAAAAAATCGATCATCGCGATAGGTTTATTCGTCCTTGCTATTTGCGCCATTCAGTTTCGGAACTGCAAAGCGACTGCCACAACGCATATTTGGGCGCCATCGACTGATGTCCAGGGCTATAAAGTTTGGCATATTACATCTGACGTTTATATACCCGTTAAGGAAGACGCTAATCATAACAGGCTTCCGGCGACAACCAATATCGGATTAACTGTGGGGATACTTCCGTTCAAGAAGATAAACGCCGAGCTTGGAATCGATCACAAATCGGGCCTTGCGGCGGCTGATCATTACCCCTTTTATGGTAATCTTAAAATCGGCGCTCCTGAAAATGCCTTTGGAGGATTCTCACCTTCTGTCGCTGTCGGGATTTTTGATGTTGGCAGTAAAAAGGATTTTACCAATTTTAATATATTTTATGGTAAGGTTGCGAAATCGGTACAGTCAGGAAATTGGTCTCTGGGTCGATTTTCACTGGGATATTTTTCCGGTAATAATAAGCTCCTGATCAACGGCCAAAGCGAATCGGACAACAGCGGAATAATTGCGGCTTGGGAACGCACATTCCCCGAGCTATCCGATAAATTCTGGTTTTGCGTCGAATATATGGGTACCAAAAGCGTTTATGGCTCTCTAAATATTGGAATCGCCTGGAAATTCGCATCCAACGTTTCCGTATTGGGGGGTTATGAATTTTATAACAATACAAACCTAATAAATACGGCCACACTTCAGGTGGATATTGATTATTAGGAGCAAGTCGAAAGGCTCGCCAATTATCTGGCGAATTATCGTATTCGACTTTAGAAACCGACTTTTGGGGTTATTTAAATATAATCTCATTATTCTAATGGAAAATGAGTATTAATTACGTTATTTTGGGAACAACAACCGGGAACCTAAAAACACTTATGGTTGGGGAAAACAAAACAGCGAGGTAATAATGCCAGGTTTAAATATTATCATCTCTTTCAATGGCAGTTTTAAGCAGGATCGTGATAGACTGACCAGAGTTTTGAATAGCATGGACTATGGACCGTCATATTCCCATGAAACAGTTTATGATGATCCTAAAATTGCTATTTATTTCTCCGGATACAAAGGTTACCCTCGACAGAAAATAGAGCTTGGCGATAAAACCATCGTGATTGAAGGCGCCATTTATAATAAAACAGCGGAACAAGTTAAAAATGAGTTGTCTAAAATCCTGCCTGCGCTTGTTACCAACCCTGAAAAGACCGATCCAGTACGAGAATTTATGTTTGGCACCGACGGCGAATTCATTGTTTATTATATCGATAATGCGGCATCCACGGTTATAATATTCAACGATGCGCTCGGACGATTACCGGCATATACTTATGCGGACAAGAATGGCCTGGTACTGGCGCGAATCATGAAGTTTACGACAGGAGTATTACCGTCAACAGAGTTCGATAATAATTCGATGATGGAATATTTCCTATTTTCGGCTTCCCTGGGAAATAGAACGCTATTTAAAAATATCCATAGGCTCCTCCCCTGTTCGCTAATGGTGATTAACACCAAAATCGGCCAGGTAAAAATACAGCAAATTCATAAGTACAATTTTGATGATCGGTGGGATGATCGTCCGACCGGCGAATATGTTAATGATTTGCACGATCTTTTCCTGGTCGGGCTGGGGAACAGAGCATCCTATTTCAAGGATAGAAAGCAGATACTGTCTTTGAGCGGCGGGCTCGATTCCAGGGCCAATCTAATGGGGCTGCTAAAGCTTAAGGTAGATTTCCAGGCGATAACGTTCCGCGACTATTATAATCTTTTAGCCCGCGACTACCCGGTAACTCAAACCCTTGAGAAAATGTACGGGTTCAAACTTAAGACTTTTAATCTGATCGAGGAAAATATCCCCGATTTTGAGAGAATGGTATTCCTGAAAGACTCTACGTCCATTATGGGCACTATGGGATCAGTGTTGAATTCTATGGAAGTTATTGAAAAAGAGTACGGTAGGAACACAGTTTATTATACCGGCGATGAGGGAAACTATATTGCCGCTCCTCGTTATGGAGGTAAACGAATCGATTCCACTCCGGATCTGGTTAAGGAGATTCTCCTGAAAAACAGCGTTGGTGTATATAGTATTGACGAAGTGGCGGCAATCTTTGGCAAAAAGTCCGGCGAAGTTATGGATTACTTATGCGGGTATTTCTCCAGTTATCCTGAAAAGGACAATCTGCATAAGATGGATCGATTCTTTTTCTGGGAGCGCTCATTTAAATTCACTATGGAAGGACAGGATAGGATAAGGTTATTCTTCTGGCCCCTTGCGCCACATTATTCGATTCAATATACCAGATATGCACTTCAATTAAAGAATAAGTATCTGGCCGGATGGAAGATATACCGAGATTTATTTAAGATGCATGATAAGAGAAGTGCCAGTATAAAATACGCCAACTTCGGGATTGCGCTGGATTCTCCCCTGATGCCGATCTATCTTAAGATGCGGGCTTTCGCTACCGGAAACGAAGCGGTCAGACGCAAAGTGCTGGTGGCATTAAGGCTGCTCAAAAAGCCAACGAATATCGGTCGCAAAACAGCTGAATGGGCATTTATAGATCAATTTCGAATTTATCTGGCGGATATAATTAAGAACAACCCCCGTGTGGAATCGCATTTAAATACATCGTGGTTATTGGAGGCTGTCAATAGCGAAAAGTATCTTTACAGAATGTATGTAGCGGGGAATCTTATTAAATATATGACCCTGGTTGAGGGAAAAAATGAGATGCCGGGGGCACTTAAGCAATAATCGGCATTAAATATAGCCTAAGCCCCGATTGTAATACATTTCGGGGTTTTTGATTTTCAAACCGATTGACAGAATACCATATTTCGCATTAGTATACGGTATGGATAAAAATCATAGCGTACTCATTATTGACGATGATCGTTCAATTGCTGACTCGCTTATCACGTTTTATAAAGACCATGGCTTCTCCGCGCAAAGCGCAGCAAGTGGCGGTGCGGCGATGTTAATGGTCAGAGAAAACACTTATGATCTCATCATTCTTGATTTGGGGCTACCGGATATTGATGGGATGGATCTGTTCAAGGCGCTGCGATTTAATGGAGTCGATGCGCCAATAATAATAGTCAGCGGCCAGGCAACAATAAAAAAAGCGATCGAGGCCATTCGGCTGGGGGCCTTTAATATTATCGAGAAACCACCCGATCCCGCAGAACTTTTACTTGATTCGCTAAATGCTGTCAAACAACGCGAGTTGGAATCGGAAGTGATCCGCCTCCGTCGCACGCTATTATCTCAAAACGATATGGTGGGCGAATCCGAATGTATTAGTCTCTTACGCGAAAAGCTTCGAAAAATAGCGGCTTCGGAAAGCCGCGTTTACATTTATGGCGAACCTGGTGTAGGCAAGGAAATGGCCGCGCGGTATCTGCATTTTGCTTCAACGCGAGCTACAGGACCGTTTGTAGCGGTTAACTGCGCTGCCATACCGAGCGAATTGTTTGAATCGGAGCTTTTCGGACATGAAAGGGGTGCATTCACGGGAGCGGTCGCTCTACATAAGGGTAAGTTCGAAGCGGCCGATGGAGGAACCCTATTCCTCGATGAGGTTGCCGAGCTTCGGCAAGAACATCAAGCCAAACTGCTTCGAGTGATAGAAACATCGATAATACAGCGGCTGGGGGCGTCGCGCGAGATAAAAGTTGATGTAAGAATTGTATCGGCGTCCAATAAGGACCTGCTAAAAGAAACCCATGAGGGGCATTTTAGAGAGGACCTTTATTTTCGGTTAAGTGTCATTCCCGTTACCATCCCCCCGCTTCGTGAGCGGTATGAGGATATCCCGCTTCTGACCCGGCATTTTCTGGATAGCATGGGCTATGGGCGATTACGCTTGGATTCAAAAGCGATTTCAGAGTTATCTTATTATGCATGGCCTGGAAATATACGCGAACTACGGAATATAATCGAGCGAGCCTCGGCCATGGCGGAGAGGGATATCATTACCGATAGCGATATCTTGCAAGCTTTGCCGGGGAAGACCGGTTCTGTTTTGGAAACAAAATCGCATGCCTTGACGCCTTCAATGTCGCTCGCCGAGCATACAGAACGCTTTGAAAAAGCACTTTTAGAAGAAACACTAATGCAAGCCAACGGCAATATCACGCAGGCCGCAAAGTTACTGAAGACGGATCGGGGAAATCTCTCTAAACGGCTAAAAAAGTATGGGTTGACCGATAAAAAGTAGCTCTCTTCCGGGGCTCCGGATAGAACTCTGATTTTATCGAATTTCTATCCGAAATTAAACCTATTGCTGAGATCTGAAAGCAATTGAAGCGGCCATAGCCTCGAATTCAGCCTTATTTTCCTTGCCATAGAATTCGCGTTCGCTGAATGCATGAAACACAAACAGGGTATTACCCTTTTTGAAAGCGAAAATCTCATGTACTTCGTGATCGTTGATGACCTTCTCAACCTGCTGAGTGACAGATTGGCTACCGTAAGCGTCGTTAGCCAAAAGCCTTTTATAATTTCGCTTCAAAATAATCTGCCTGGCGGTTATGGAGTCGACCCTGGATTCAATCGATGTAATAAGCTCGCTATCCTGAAGGAGGCCAAGTTTGCTTATAATCTCGTTATCGGTGCGATGCTCCTCAAGGCTCTTTACCAATAGGGCCTCGAAATCTTCAACCGTCCCGTTAAAATCGGTGGCGAATAGCATTACGGTCGGGATAGTATAATCGCCGCCATAAGTCTGGATCATGCGATTTACGGAATAATTTTTCTTCTCCAGATATGCGCGTTCGGTACTTGGCTCAGTTTGTGCCCTAACCTTCCAGTTATTCGAAACCGTCATGGTATAGCCGTACTTGGCATCAGTCAGGGTGCTATCTTTGTAGGTAATGGTTTTTTCTTTTTTTGCGGTGGCAAGTGGAGCTAAAATCGCAACCATCATAAAAGCCATGAGAAATCTACTTTTCATCAATCCTCCTCTTCACACATAAGATACCGCCAAAAGGGGCTACTTGTTGCATATATTTTGACCGAAAAGCCCCTGACTCGGTTTAGTGTTTATCAATCGCGCCTAATGATACACGATTATTCCGTCCATAACAAGCGAAACCGTTCAAACAGGTTTCCGTCGCATAAGTGTATAAAAATTATGGCCATAGGAGATAGCCGAAATCACAATTACGATAACTGTTATAATAATCATAGGCAATTTAAACAAATCAAGACTAAACAGATAAATCAACAGACAAGTGGAGACTACGGTCATGGTCACCCGTCCAACCATATCTGAAACCGGCACAATATGCCTGTATTTCATGAGTATTACACCAGCCACGAGAATGGCAAAATCGCGGACCGCGATCAAAACAAGCAGCCATAATGGAAAACCGCGGTAATATACCAGGCTTAAAGCAGCGAGTGCAGTGCATACCTTATCCGATAAGGGATCGAGAATTTTGCCAGTTTCGGATATCACATGCCAGGCTCGTGCCAATTGGCCATCCAAAAAATCGGTTAGAACGATTGTAGCGGCGACGAGGATTACTAATAGATGGTCATTTTGTTTAAGTGCCATCACAAATGGAATAATGAGAATGAGCCTTAAGCCAGAGAGGAGATTGGGTAAATTCCAACGAAACCAACTCATTGTTGTGAAAGCTCCTTGCCAGCCATACGCAAAAGCTCCTCCGCTCCCGCTAAAGCTTTTGGAGATATCTTTTCTCCGGAAATAAGAGAAGCAATTTCTTTTACCCTCTCCTCACGATTAAGCGGTTCCACTTGGGTGACAGATCTTCCTTTTTGAGCGCTTTTAAATACTCTAAAATGGAGGTCACCCATCGAGGCGATCTGAGCCAGGTGCGTTATACAGATCACCTGGTGCTTATTAGATAGCTCTTTTAGCTGGCGGGCAACTTTGGCGGCCACATCACCTGAGATGCCCACATCGATCTCATCGAAAACCTCGCAGGTTCCGCCGCGTTTGCGTAAAAATGCATTTTTAAGCGCAAGCATTACCCGCGAAATTTCGCCGCCCGAAGCAATTTTGGCCAGAGGTTTCAAACCCTCGCCGGGATTAGCGCAAAACTGAAATTCGACAATATCAAACCCGGTAGTATCTCCCCCCAGGTTCTTACCATCTGTTTTGTAGAAACCATCCGGATTTTCGGCATAAATGATATCAATTTGGAATTGCGCTTTGGGTATGCCCATTAAAACAAGTTTTTCGATGACAAGTTTTTCAAAACCGGGCCGGGCCTTCTTTCTGGCAGCCGAGACCTCCTGGCCCAGTTTGCTCAGTTGTAAGGTAACCTTATCAAAACGTTCTTTGACGCTTTTGGTATCAAGTTCTTTTGTTTTAAGTTTGGAAAGCTCGTCGAAGGAATTAATGGCGTATTTTAAGATATCCTCAATGGTGCCACCATACTTTTTCCGAAGACGAAATATTTCGTCGAGTCGAGCGTTAATTTCCTCCAATCTCAAGGGATCATCGTCAAGTTTGGCAGCCAGGCTTTCCAGCGCGTTGACAGATTCGCGAATCGAATCGGACGCGCCTCGAAGGGAAGCCGCGATTTCTTTAACTGTATCGCTTGCCGGGGTGATCGGATTTAATCCTTTTTCCGCTTCGCCGATTTTTTCGATAGCCGAGCCATCATCTTCCAATAATATTCGGGTGGTCCATTGGACCGTATCTCGAATCTTCTGGCTGTTTTCCAGAAGCTTTTTCTCATCTTTAAGTTTTTCTTCTTCGCCGATTTTCAGATTGGCACGCTCGATTTCGGTAAGCTGGAAACTTAGGAGATCAATCCTATCGTTGATTTCTTTGGCGACGCGATCTGCCGATTGAATATCGGTTCGTAGGCTAACAGCATTGTTATAGAGGGTACGAAGATCGGCAACTCTTGCCTCTAATCCGGCGTACCGATCCAGGTATCCGCAGTGCGTAGCCGGATCAAGCAGCGCCTGATGCGAATGCTGGCCCAGGATATCGGCTAAATCCTCCGATATCTCCTTGAGCTCCGAGAGCGAAACCTGAGCGCCCTCGATGAAAGCTCGGCCTCCGCCTTTGCGCTTGTACTCACGTCTGATAGTGATAGTCTTGCTATCAACGGTAATATCGAATAACTCTTTTAATCTGTTGGCAAGTGCTGGGCTTTCAAGAGTAAATATTCCCTCGACAATACAGGCTGCTTCGCCCGTACGTATGATCTCTTCACTGCCTCGGCCGCCCAGGATAAGGTCCAGAGCACCGACAATAATAGACTTGCCGGCCCCGGTCGAGCCGGTTAGGACATTCAAGCCCTGGCCAAAGTCGATATCCAGCCGGTCGATTAAGGCGAAATTTTCAATATGCAAATGCGCCAGCATTATGAGTTGAAAAGAGGCCTGGCTCCCCAATGCAGCTTGGTGCGCAGCACCTCATAGAACGATTTAGTCTCGAATTTTATCAATTTAACTTTGTATTTGGCTTTTTTAATTATTACTTCCTGACCGCTCGAGAGAGTGCCCATGATCTGACCATCGAGCGCAATCCGTAAATCCATCTCATTTAACCCAGCGCGAATAGTGAGGATATTTTCGGCCGGGAAGATAATGCTCCGAAGAGCCAGGGTGTGGGGCGAGATTGGAGTGACCGCAACAGCATTCATAACAGGATCGATAACCGGCCCACCGGCTGAAAGCGAATAAGCAGTTGAACCGGTTGGAGTGGCGATTACTACCCCATCGGCATCGTAGGGGCAGACAAACTCGCCATTCGATAAGAGGTCCATCCTGGCCAGACGGATCTGCTCACCATGATCGACCACAACATCGTTTAACGCGGTCAGGGTTGTGTGGTTTGGAAACGTAATTTCAAGAGCCATACGCTCTTCTATCCTAAATTTATTTTCCTTTAGATGGGAAAGTGCATCTTCGACCTGATTTTGAGCCACCTCGGTAAGAAAACCGAGTTTGCCAAGATTAACTCCCAGAATAGGAACGCCATACTTTCCAAATGCTCGGGCTGATGCCAATATCGAGCCGTCCCCGCCCAGAGTTATAATAGCTTCGCAAATTGTACTGATATCTTCGCTGGCGATAGCAAGTTCAGCGTGATCTACGATTTTGACCGCGCCTTCGCACATCCGGCATTCGATACCATTATTATTGCACCAGTTAATGACACGATCCGTTGTTTCCTTGATTAGCGGTCGATCAGTATGAATCGCAATGCCGATGGTTTTCAATTTTGTTTCCGAGAACGGGTTGATCTTTTCGCACTTTGATGAAGCTCCAGGGCCGCCGAAGCAATCCCCTCGGAATCCAAGCCAATTTTATGCAAAAGAGCCTCACGAGGGCCATGCTCAATAAATCGATCGGGAATACCAAGGTCTTTTATATGAACGTCGCTAATTCCTTTTTCAGTCATCCAATCCAGGACCCCCTCACCGAAACCTCCAAGTATGGAATTTTCGCAAACGGTAAGAATGCTGCCAAATTTTTCGAACGTATCGGAAAGAATTTTCTCATCCATCGGTTTGATAAAACGGGCATTGACCACACGACAGCTAATGCCGTCCTTTTCGAGGATTTCGCTGGCTTTCCAGGCAGGATAAACCATGCTTCCGACCGCGAAAATTGCCAGATCGCTACCTTCTCGAATGATCTCCCAGCTTCCAAGTTCGAGGGACTGGAAATCCATCTCAACGCTTTCCTCTGGTACGGTCTCTCTGGGGTAGCGGATAGCAAAGGGACCATCGTTAAAATTAGCGGCGAAATTCAGGCCATCGCGAAACTCGCGGCCATCCTTGGGCGCAAATATGACCATATTGGGAATAGGGCGCAAAAATGAGATATCGAAACAGCCATGATGAGTTGGTCCGTCATCTCCCACCACGCCGGCGCGGTCCATACAGAAACGTACAGGTAGTCTTTGCAGCGCAACGTCGTGCATGACCTGATCAAATCCGCGTTGCAGGAAGGTTGAATAGACGGCATAGAACGGCTTTAAGCCACAAGCAGCCAAACCAGCTGCGAAAGTTGCCCCATGCTGTTCGGCAATACCAACATCGAAGAAACGATCCGGATTATCTTTGGCATATTTCTCCAGGCCTGTGCCGCTGCACATAGCGGCTGTAACCGCACAGATTGCTTTATCATTGAAGGCAAGATGGGCCATTGTTTCGCCAAAAACTTTGGTATATGGTAGAGATTTGCTTATCGAAAGCGTTTTGCCGGTTACCTTATCGAACTTTGGAACGCCGTGGAATCGCAGATAATCGTTTTCGGCAAACTCATACCCTTTTCCTTTGATGGTACTGATATGCAGAAATTTCGGCCCGGGCAGGTTTTTTATGTTGCCAAGGGTCTTCACTAGAAGCTTTATATCGTGGCCATCGATAGGACCGAAATAGCGGAATCCGAATTTTTCGAAGATAATGCCCGGAACCATAACCCCCTTTAGAGCTTCTTCCATCATGGCCACCACGCCGCGAACCTTTTCATGCTTGGGCAATCGGCCGGAGAGATGCCAGATTTCATTTTTAAGCTTGTTGTACGGCTCATCCGCCAGAATCTCAGTGAGATATTTGGCAATGGCGCCAACATTGTTCGAAATAGACATCTTATTATCATTTAAAACCACGAGGATATTCCTTCCCGAGGAGCCTATCTGATTCAACCCCTCCCAAGCCATGCCGCCGGTAAGAGAACCATCTCCAACAACTGCGATGACTTTGTTATCTTCGCCTTTAAGATCGCGGGCCGCGGCAAATCCAAGGGCGGCCGAAAGCGACGTACAGGCATGGCCTGCGCCGAATGGATCGTACTCCGATTCGCTTCTTGTGCAGAATCCCGAGAGGCCGCCAGCGGTGCGGATAGTGGGAAATGTATCACGCCTGCCGGTTAAAATCTTATGCGTATAGGCCTGATGGCTGACATCATAAATAATAATGTCCTTGGGGGCTTCATAAACGTAATGCAGCGCAGTAATAAGCTCTACCACACCCAAACTGGCGCCAAGGTGTCCGCCATTCTTGGCGCAAACATCGATAATCAGCTCGCGTATTTCAGCGGCCAGGATCGGCAAATCGTCAAGTTTTAATATTTTAAGATCAGAGGGGGAGTTTACCAGCGGCAACAACTTATCCATTAGTATTTCCTTCTTCTTCCTCAAAGAGTTCCAGGCCAATCTCGCCGTTAGTTTTTTCGAGCAGTTTTTTGACCCGTTCCTCGGCGGCTTCAAGCCGTTTCTGACAAAGCTTCGAAAGCTCAATGCCCCGTTCGAATGCCTCAATTGATTGGTCCAGGGTAAGAGTACCCGATTCGAGATCTCCGACGATCTTTTCGAGTTCCTCCATGGATTTTTCAAAATCGATCTTTAAATTTACTTTTTTCGCCATTATCCAATCCGCCAACGGAGTATAGTTATTATCATTAAAGGGTAAATATTGTAGAAAAGGGGTAACCTTGCAAGGTATTTTTGGGAAATGATGAATGAAAAACCCCGTTGAATAACCCGTTTTCGGGTGTGGTGATTTTTATTGTTACAGCCATTACCCTCGTTTAATAGCTAAAACCAATCAATTCTTCTGGTATTATACGTTAGCGCGGGAGAAACTATTCGGATTCTATCCACAAAAAGGCATTCTGGCATGCACGATTGCCATGCTGCATCAAATAATCAATGGATTGTAAGGATGCCGTTGAGAGCTTAACTCCAGTCTTCAGGCTTGGGATCGCGGACCATGAGATCGCTCATAGCCTCAGCCGGAGATTTGCCCTCGAAAAGAACATGGTGTACCTGAGCCGTAATTGGCATTTCAACCTTATGCAGCCTCGAAAGCTGGTACCCCGACCTGGTAGTCTGGACACCCTCGGCAACCATGCTCATGCCGGAAAGGACCTCCTGGAGGCTTTTCCCAAGGCCTATCTGCTCACCCACATAGCGGTTTCGAGAATGATGGGACAAGCAAGTGGTGACCAGGTCGCCCACACCGGAAAGACCTGAAAAGGTGATTGGGTCGGCGCCAAGCCTTTTGCCCATACGGACGATTTCAGCCAAGCCCCGCGTAAGAAGCGCCCCACGGGTATTATCGCCCAAACCAAGGCCATCAAGCATGCCCGCAGCCAAAGCGATGATATTCTTTAGTGATCCAGCCAGCTCTACTCCCGTAATATCGTCTGATGTATATACTCGAAAACGGGGAGTTCTGAAAAGGTTTTGAACAGCGCTGCTTATTTCTTTATTCTTTGAAGCCGCCACAACTGCCGTGGGAATACCACGCGAGACCTCTTCAGCGTGCGATGGACCGGAAAGAGCTGCGATACCGGAGTATCCAGTTTGGGGCAGCGTTTCTTCAAGAATCTCAGACATCCGCTTAAGGGTATCGACCTCGATCCCCTTGGCGAGTGTTATCAGGATCGGCCTTTTATCGGTTTTGATTTCGGAGATTTTACGGGCCACGGAACGCAGAGTTTGCGAAGGAACCACGAAATTGATGAATTCTGAATTATCGACTGCCTGAGCAAGTTCGTTAGTCACAATAATAGAATCATTCAAGCGAATACCGGGAAGTTTGGCGGGCAGAACACGAGATTTGGAAAGTTCATCAGCGGCGGTCTTATCGAATTCCCAGAGAGCAATCTGATAACCTTTTTCGCAAAGAAGGTTAGCGATAGCAATACCCCATCCACCGGCACCGAGAACCGATACTTTTGTCATGTCTTTTTTGCCCCCAGCTTATTTTCTGTTCCCTGAATTAGACGCCTGATATTGGCCCGGTGTGTATACAATATCAAAACAAGGATAAGTAAGGACAGGCCAATTATCTCGTTACCCAGTGGATAATGAGATAAATATTTTTGGATTAAAATTGATAGCGCAAAAAACAAAGCGGCCAGAATCGAACCAAGCGATACATAGCGGGTCAGAGCAACTGTAACAATAAAGATCACAAGTGCGAATGCCACTTCAAGCGGCGCTAAAAATAGAAGCATACCAGCTCCGGTGGCGACTCCTTTCCCTCCGTGAAACCCGGCAAAGAGCGGAAAGAGATGCCCTACTATGGCCAATATACCGGCGATCATAGCCAGTTGATTAGGCGAAAGAAGCGTATCGCCCAGATAAATTTTCGATCCCAAATAAGCGGCAAAAAAGCCTTTGGCGATATCGATAAGCAAAACAACGATTGCTAAGCGAATACCCAAAACCCGATAAACATTGGTGGCCCCAGTTGATTTTGAGCCTTGCTCTCTGATATCGATACCACGGAATATTTTCCCCACCCAAACGCCGGTGGGGATTGAGCCGAAAAGATATCCGATTATAGCGCTGAA
>DOTU01000174.1:0-4507 GCA_003520965.1 Candidatus Zixiibacteriota bacterium | reverse complement strand
CCGTACTTTTCCCTTATCCGGTTTTCTAGGAAACGCATATAAGACGTTTCGATATATTTGGCGTGATTTGAGAAGAAGATAAATGTGGGTGGGTCACCCTCGGCATGAGTAGCATAGAAAATTTTGATAAACCTCCCCCCCTGTGCGGGTGGAGGATTGCTTTCGACAAGTTTGCTGATAAAGGCATTAAGTTCAGCGGTGGGAATCCGCTTTTTTCGCTCTTCAGCCACCTGCTCAATTGTCTCCCAAACTTTATGAACGCGAAGACCTGTTTTGGCGGAGATAAAGAGAATCGGAGCGTAGGTGAAAAGAGGCGCCCGATCCTTAATCGCCTGACGGATAAGATCAGCGCTGGTTTCCTCTTTTTCGAAAACATCCCATTTATTAACCGCGAAAATCAGCCCTTTGAAAAGCTCCGCAGCCTCAGTGGCGATACGCAAGTCGCCCACCACCAGATTATCGATGCTATCGACTACCAGAACAACGATATCGGCCCGCGAGATGGCGCGCATGGTGCGAAGCGAAGTGTAAAATTCGAGATCGTCTTTGTAGATATTTTTCTTTTTCAAGCCGGCGGTATCGATAAGCATAAATTTCTTATCGTTAGCTTCAAAACGGGTATCTATGGCGTCGCGGGTGGTGCCCGCGAGAGGAGCCACGATAGTCACGTTTCGTCCGGTCATAGCGTTGATTAGGGATGATTTGCCTACATTAGGCCGCCCTACGATTGCCACTTTGATATCCTCGGGGGATTCATCGACCGGCTCTTTGGGAAGACCCTCGACCATGGCGTCAAGCAGATCGCCGATATTTCGTCCATTAGCCGATGAGATAGGATATATCTCTTTAAAGCCCAATGAGTAAAATTCATGTGCTCCAAGCTCGTCTTTGGCAGTATCAACTTTGTTGGGCGCGACGATGACCCGTTTTCCGGAACGCTTGAGATCGCGGGCAATCCGGATATCCTCATCCTGCAAACCGGTTCGGGCATCGAGTAAAAAGACGATAACATCGGCCTGCTCGATGGCAATCCGGGCTTGCTGAGTTACCTGCTGAGCCAGCGGGTCGGCCGTTCCGACAAGCAAGCCGCCGGTATCTACCAGCATAAACTCAACACCATTCCAGGTGGTAGGACGATATAATCGGTCGCGGGTTACTCCGGGCATATCATCCACGATAGCATGAGGCCGCTTGATGAGGCGGTTGAACAGGGTCGATTTGCCAACATTGGGCCGGCCGATTATAGCGATTATGGGGACTGCCAAAACTGTTTACTCCAATCTATCCATTTAATGGTCAAATTTCTGAGAAAATTTGACCTACTTCCCGTGACCGAAACCGAGTGCGTAATAAATTACATAAAACCAGTTTAAAAAGCCATGCAGTATGGCCCAGAGAATCGAATGATTGACGGACCATGAGATGACGACCGCTATAGCCGTTCCAAGGCTTATACCGGTATTGGCCGCGACAGTTTTTCGTTCCAATTCTATCTCTTTTTCCTTGGCCGTTAAGTATCTGACTACAATATCAAGAGCGGGCGATGGGATTCGAACCCACGACGTCCAGCTTGGGAAGCTGACATTCTACCACTGAATTACGCCCGCTTGAGAAATCTTAATCTAAGCAGAATATATTATTCGGAGAGTGGACAGTCAAGCGGCATTCCTTTCTTACCATTAACGTGGGTTTAAATTGCCTCCTTTAATAAGTTACATTGCGAATAATACAGATTGGATGACCAGTTTCCCGAAATCCGGAACTGCTTTGAATGGTCAGGAACATAAATCAATTTTCGAAAGTTTTTTGAAAACAAGTATGGAATACCGTATTGTTTTACAATCCGATAGGATTGAAGCCAAAACCATTAGTCAAACAGGGGGTTTGTTGTGATTGTAGTACGAGACATCTTTCAGCTAAAGTTCGGGAAAGCCAAAGAGGCTATGGATTCACTCAAGCGAATGATCGCTAATATCGTTTCCTTAAGAGGGTATGGCCCGGATCGGGTATTGACCGATCTCACCGGGCAATATTATACATTGATTATGGAAACCACTTACAACGATCTGGCCGATTATGACCAGGCAATGCATAATACGACCAGTAGCGACGATTGGAAAAAGGAGTATCACCTGTTCGTCGATCTGGTAGAATCCGGTAGACGGGAAATATTCAATGTAGTTCAGACTGAACAAACGGAAAAACAGCGGATGAAAGCTGAGGCTACAGCCAGAGCTGGAACGAGCAGATAATAGATTTTACCTGCATTTGCATAACAAGCTTACCGGGGGTCGCTATGATCCCCGGTTTTACTTTGAAATAATAAGCCCTCCAGATATGAGGCTAATACCGTTATCCGGAGGGCAATCTTTTAACGCTTTTTGGGCGGCTTGGAATGCTAACTTATCTCCCTCTTTTAACCTTTTCGAATTCCGGAGTTTTGATTGGCAGATCGAGTACTACGTTAAAAACATTGCGGTCGATACTTTCACAGAGTTCCTGACATGTCTGCACAAATTCCTTGAAATAGGGTTGCTGCATCCAATCCTGGATATCGTTTAGATGAATCCACTCCGCATAAGTGATAACATTTCGGGGATTGTTGGGATCCTGGAGTAATCTCGGATTGCCGCCAATCTTATAATGCCTCATCGCTTCGCGGGCCATGTTCTCCCAGGCCGATTTAAAGGCATTTTCTCTGCCCTCTTTGACTGTGTAACGGGTGATTGTATATGGCTGTCCGGTGGCCATATTCTCCTCCTTTATTTAAGTTGACAATATTAAGCTATCGGGAAAATTAACAAATATGCGATTCAATTTGTGCCTTAATGGATGAGAAATATTGAAGATAAATCGAAATATATGCTACGATAATGGAAAATGGAGGAAGTGTTTTGTAGGACATTACACAACCTCGCGTATCATTTGTAATGTAAGATGATAGTAAGGCGGACCCTGACAGACAAAAGCCATCAGGATATAGTTTCCACCGCAAATGGAAATAGTATTTCAATTATATTATTGGATAATCCATCCCACGATCTACAGGTTTTCCCAACAACCTGCAAATCGCCATAATCTGGCCTTGATGTTGATATAGATGCGTCACAGTTCTCATGACCACCTGCGCGGGGATTAAGGTGCGCTCGATATTCTGCCAGGTCATCATTTTGCGTGGAGTACTTACTTCCTCCACTGAAGCCCCTTGCAGATACTCCTCGGTCATCTTTAATATCTGTTCGTGATATCTTTCAAGCGATTCGATGCTGGGGTAAAGCGGATCATTCTCATCGGCATCCATACGCCCTTGCAGTACTCCGATCCAATACCCTTGAGCGCCGAGTATATGGTACAGTTGCAGTCGCAGCGTTGGGTATCCGAAACCCTCCATCTCGCGATTTATTTCCTCAATACTGAATTGGCGACAATGCTCTAACAGCTTTTTGAAACTGCTATGTGCCCGCTTATTGATATCGATTAATGATTCTGGGGTGTAGATATGACCTCCTGGTATCGTTGTTAACGTCCTTATGCAGTGGATAAAGCACCTGATTCGACTAATGGGCCGATGACCTGTTAAGGACTACAGCCGCGCGAATCAGCGTCTTGAATGCGCCTTCATCTATTTCATCACCCTCATGGAAATCGATGGCGCGCCTGACGTTGCCTTCAACGCTGGAATTGAATAATCCTGAGGGGTCCGTTAGCGATGCGCCCTTGGGGAAAGTCAGTTTTACGACGCTTTTATACGTTTCGCCGGTGCAGATAATACCATTATGAGACCAAACCGGAACGCTCCATTTCCACTCCTCGACCACCTCAGGAACAGCCTGTTTGATGAGCGCGCGGATATGGGAGAGCGTTTTGCCCCTCCAGTCGTCCAATTCCTTGATCTTTGCATCTATCAACCGAGATGGGGATTCACCCTTAACGGTTACGCTCTTTTTCATAATGATTACACCTCATTTGGTTATTTTTCTATCGTGCATTATTTTAGAATAATACCGAATATAAACAACCGCAATATTCCAAAGAAGTTCCGACATCCTCCGCTGTTTGACTTCAGATGAAATTGGACAGATGGAGGGGTTGAGTTAAGAGACGGTTTTGATTAGCTTTTAGGGTGAAAAGGAGGATTTAAATTATGCCGCCCAAAGTTAACTCAAGCGATCCCGAATCTGTTGTCAGGGAGATCAAGAGAAAGACCCGCCGCAAGTTTACCACCGACGAGAAGATCAGGATAATTTTAGAGGGGTTGAAAGGAGAGGCTTCCATTGCCGAGATTTGTCGGCGTGAGGGAATCGTGCCTAATTTGTATTACCGTTGGAGCAAAGACTTCCTGGAGGCTGGGAAGAAGCGGCTTAAGGGTGACACGGAGCGGGAGGCCAACAGCAGTGAAGTGGTCCAGCTTCGCCAGGAGAACGAGCATTTGAAGCAGTTGGTGGCGGAGCTCTCTCTGAAGTATCGCTTTCTTAAAAAAAGTCTGAGTGGCTTGGAGTAGGGTTTG
>DOTU01000288.1:6733-7456 GCA_003520965.1 Candidatus Zixiibacteriota bacterium | reverse complement strand
TGGTTTTGCCATGAGTCCCGGCCACCGCAATCGAGAACTTCATACGCATTAGCTCGGCTAACATTTCAGCGCGCCTGATTACTGGTATCTTTTCTGCCCTGGCGGCGATAACTTCAGGGTTGTCATCTCCAACCGCGGATGAGATTACGATTACATCGGACCCATGAACATTTGCGCCCTCGTGGCCATATTTTATCTCAATTCCAAGAGATTCGAGATGCTCGGTGGTCTCAGTTTGTTTGAGATCGGAGCCAGAGACTTTATAGCCGGTGTTATACAATACCTCGGCGATGCCGCACATACCGGTGCCGCCAATACCAACCAAATGCAAAGATTTAATTCGTTTGAACTTCATTTATCTTTTCCAATATCGTTTCAGCAATCAGACTTGCGGCCTCAGGGCGGGCCAGTTTTTTGGAAGCTATGGCCATTTGCGATCTTTTTTCCGCGCTGGCCAAAAGCTCTGTTAAGGCTGGAGTGAGCCTTATCCCTATTTTAGATTCAGGGATAACTTCTGCGGCGCCTGTTTCGACGAATTCACGGGCATTTAAAGATTGATGATCGCCTGTGGCAAATGGATAAGGAATCAGGATCGACGGTAACCCCCAGGCGGCGATCTCAGCTAAAGCCATCGCTCCGGCGCGGGAAATAATGAGATCAGCCGTAGCATAAGCTCCGGGCATATTATGAATGAAAGGTTGATATTTACCTTTGAATTTTTCT
>DOTU01000288.1:0-6332 GCA_003520965.1 Candidatus Zixiibacteriota bacterium | reverse complement strand
ACAATAAGTAAGGTTTTTAAAGACGGCTCTAAGCCAAACTCCGAGATTGAGGTGCTTCTTTGGGAGTCCAAAAGATCGGGGCGAACCGGATTTCCCACCAGACGGCATTTTTCGCGAGGCAGAAAATTAGCCGCACTATCATAAGCGATGAAAACGTTTTCAGCCATCTTGCTCAAGGTTCTTGTAGCCAATCCCGGTAGGCTGTTTTGCTCCTGCATGAAAATTGGAATATTCTTCTTCCTCGCAGCGCGGACCACAGGCGCGGAGACATATCCGCCAGTGCCAACCACAACATCAGGTTGGAACTCTTCTATTATTTCAGCCGCCTGTTTCAATCCTTTATTCCAATTCCAAACAAATCTTATTATCCCGAGCGGGTTCCGCTTTAGACCCGCGATTTCTATCTCTTTAGTCTGGAAGCCGAATCTGGAGACAATTGCCGCCTCCATTCCGCCTCGTTTCCCTACGAACAGCGCCTTAATCGTTTTATCCTTGCGCGATAAGGCTAGCGCGATATTAACCGCCGGCATCAGGTGACCGGCTGTGCCGCCTCCGGCAAACAAGACTCTATGCTGGCTCTTCTCGGTCACTAACCCCTGATTCGCTGGAAGTAATGGCGCGGCGAGCGCGTTTGCCTGGCCACTGATGCAATCATTCCAATACCTACAGAACAAACCAACAGCGATGAGCCTCCATAACTCAAGAATGGCAGCGTCATCCCCGTAATGGGGAAAACACCCATATCAACTCCGATATTAATAGTTGCCTGTAGAATAATAAACAGGAGAATCCCCCAGGCAAAAAACGACCCTTCAACATCCATAGCGGATTTAGCAATCCGATATCCCGACCATCCGATAAGCCCAAAAAGCATCAGAATAAAACTAACAATCACGAAACCGCCTTCCTCGGCCGCTGAAGAGAGAATAAAATCAGTATGCCGGGCTGGCAGAAAGAGATGTTTCTGGCCACCGTTACCAAGCCCCTTGCCAATCACACCACCCGAGCCAAGGCTTACCAGAGATTGACGCGTCTGATAACTGGCACCGGGAGCCAGAGGATCTTTCAAGGTGATGCCATACTGATCGATACGATCGATCTCATATTTAAGTCCAAAAACCAGGAAGCATGCGGCCGCCCCGAAAACAACAGCGATAATTGCGATATACTTTTTAGGAAATCCCGCCAGGAAAAGCATCGCCACGGCTACACTCATAACCAGGGCGGTTGTCCCCAGATCGGGCTCTTTAATAATCAGGAGCGCTCCAGCGGCCATAGCCGCTAAAACCGTGGCATATTTCTTTAGATTGAACTCCTGATTCACATTTTTTGCGGCCATCCTGGCCATAAATGCAACCAGAGCAATTTTGAAAAACTCCGACGGTTGAAACGTAAAACCACCGACATTAATCCAACGCTTGATTTCGCCTCCTGAGACGACCAGAACCGCCAGAAGGCCGACAATAGCGCATACAATAAAAATCGGAGAGTATTTTACAATGATATGGTAATTAAGTCTGTATGCCACAAACATTGCTATTAATGCCACACAGGCCCAGACAGCCTGTCTCATCATATAATGCCAGGTTGGACGAGGAGGATTTAAAAACTGGCAGTAAGGGCCAGACGCAGAATAGATAACAATCACTCCCAACATGGTAAGCGCCAGAGCGGAAAGAATGAGGATTTTATCTGGATGTCTATCAAGCAGGGCAATCATTTGGAAGCTCCTTCGGGCTTTAGATCCCAGACCGCTTTTTTGAAAACCTGACCGCGATGTTCATAATTATCAAACATATCAAAAGAAGCGCAGCCTGGAGAGAGTAGTACTGTATCGCCGGGTTTTGAATTAATCCTGGCCTTGAGGATGGCATCCTCCATAGAGTCCGCCCTGATGCAAGTGACCAGTTTCGACCAGGTAGCTTCGATCTTATCAGAAGCCTGGCCGATCAAGATGACTAGCTTTACCTTTTTTATGACCATTTCGTTTAGCGCACTGAAATCGCCGCCTTTGTCTTTTCCTCCCGCGATAAGAATAACCGGGGCGGGGACCGCCTTGAGTGCCCAAAAGACAGAATCAACATTGGTGCCTTTCGAGTCGTTTATGTAGCTCACCCCTCCGATGAGCCGCACAGGCTCAAGCCGATGCTCCACCCCGGCAAATGATTTAAGAATCTCAACCAACTTATCTTTGGAAATCCCCGCACTTAACGCTGCGCCAATGGCAGCACAAGCGTTGGAAAGATTATGCTCACCTTTTATTTTGACATCGCTTGATTTCATAAGTTCGGTTTTACCATCGAAAATGCTTCCCTCCGTGGTGGCCCAGATACCATCATCAAGCATTTTCTGAAGCGAAAACCAGACCAGCCTTGATTTCACCTCCGGGCACCTTTTGGAAAGAGTCTGGTCATCATAATTAACAACTGCGACATCGCCAACTTTCTGATTTTCAAAAATACGCATCTTCGCATCGATATAAGCCTCAAGACCATCGTGGCGATCCAGATGATCTGGGGTTAAATTCAGGAAAACCGCGATATCTGGCTTGAACGATTCTATCTGCTCAAGCTGGAAACTCGAAAGCTCAACAATTGCGTAGCCGTTTTCAGGCACCTGTTGGGCGATAGCTACAAATGGATTGCCGATGTTACCGCAAACGAAAGTGGGTAAGCCTGCATTTTTGAATATTTCGCCAATCAGGGCCGTGGTCGTGGTTTTACCGTTAGAACCGGTGATTCCAACGATCTTTCCTCGGCAAAGTCTGTACGCAAGTTCGATCTCCGGCCAGACAATAATGCCGGCCTGTTTGGCGTCAAAGATGATCTCGGCATTTGCAGAGACACCCGGACTAACCACCATCAGATCACATGCTAAAGCCTTCGAGGTATGCCCACCGAATTCACAATATATTTCAAGGGTGGCGAGTTTTTCCAAAACGGTTTTATCTTTAATTTTCGCGCTATCGCTAATAAAAGGAGTCGCACCCAGCGATTTGGCGATCTCAGCGGTAGCCACACCGCTCTTGCCTGCTCCAATAATTGAAATTCGCTTACCCTTTAGGTTCATCTTACCTGATCTTCAGTGTACTGAGTGTTAAGAGTGCACAGATTACGCCCAAAATCCAGAAACGAACCACAACCTGCTGCTCTTTCCAGCCAGATAACTCGAAATGGTGATGCAATGGGGCCATCTTGAAGACGCGCTTTCCAGTCATCTTGAAGTAAATAACTTGAATGATCACCGAGGCAGCCTCCAGTACAAAGACACCCCCAATGATTACCAGTAGCATTTCCTTTTTTACCAGGAGTGCCAGAGCGCCGAGGGCCCCGCCAAGGGCCAACGCACCTGTGTCGCCCATGAACACCTTGGCGGGGTTTGCATTGAACCATAAAAAACCCAAACAAGCGCCCATGAGCGCCCCACAAAAAACCGCAAGCTCTCCTGCTCCATGTAGATACTGGATATTTAGATATCTTGAAAAGTCAATTCGCCCGGTTACATAACAGAGCCCGGCAAATGTAAGAGCACAAATGCCAACCAGGCCGATCGCCAGCCCGTCCAGACCGTCTGTTAGATTTACGGCATTTGAAGCCCCGGTAATTACCAGCACTACAAAGGGGATATATAGTATCCCAAAACTTAAATAGTAATTCTTGAAAAATGGTAGATCGGTTGCCGTGGTGAAATTAGGATCAGGCGGATAGAGATAGAGGATAGTCCCCAGTATCAGTCCCAAAGCAATCTGACCGATAAATTTTTTGCGGGCCACCAAACCCTTTCGCTCTTTGCGTTTAGCTTTTAGATAGTCATCCATAAAACCCAGACCACCCAACCAGAGTGTGACTAAAAGAATCAACTGGATATAGCGGTTAGAGAGATCCGCCCAAAAGAGGGAGGGTATTATAATCGAAATGAGGATTAGCAGCCCGCCCATGGTGGGCGTTCCTTCTTTCATAAGATGCGTCTTGGGACCATCGGTTCTGATATTCTCTTTAACCTGATAACGCTTGAGCATCTCGATAAATACATTTCCGAAGAGAAAACTAATAAGCATCGCCGTAACAGTGGCGTATGCCATGCGAAACGTGATATACCGAAATAGATTAAAACCTGAAATATATTTGCTTAGCGGGTATAATAATTGATAAAGCATCTTTTATAATGAACTCTTCACCGCATCCACCGCATTTTCAAGGACCATCCCCCTCGATCCTTTAAATAAGATGATATCGCCTGTGTTTATTATTTTAAGAAGCCTTTCTAGCAAAGCTTCAATGTTCTCAAAATGTATTCCGCCCTGTCCGAAACTTGCGACCGTGTATTTGGATAGCGGCCCCAGCGCGAGTAGATAATCAATTTTTAATCGGCGGGCGGCGTCTCCGATTTCTTCATGGTAAGCCCGCCCCGATTTCCCGAGTTCAAGCATATCGCCCAATACCGCGATATGATGCCCCTCAGAACGCATCTTAGAAAGCGTTTCCAGCGCATATTTGGTCGAGGCCGGGTTGGCATTATAGCAATCGATAAGCAGTGTCACTCCGTTTTTGCGGAAAACCTCGGAGCGCATATCCTCAGCTTTAAAAAAGTTGATGGCCATAGCGGCCTCATCCGATGGGATATCAAGCGCTCTGGCCACGGCGAAGGCGGCCAGCGCATTGTAAACATTATGAATGCCGGGAAGGTTAGGGGTAAGAACCACATCATCCATTCGTATCATGGACATCTGGCGATTATCGAATTCAATTGCCGACGGCCTGATATCGTTTCCGGTGCCAATGCCGAAACGCAGTACTTTCCTTGTAGTCTTTTTCAGCTTACTTCCCAACATTGTATCGTCGCCGTTGATAATAAGAATTCCGGAATCTTTTATTCTATCCACTATTTCCAGCTTGGCCTCGGCTACAGCTTCGATAGTTTTGAGAAATTCCAGATGCACAGGGCCGACATTGGTGATAACCGCCACATCGGGGGCAGCGATCTCTCCCAGACGAGAGATCTCTCCTCTGGCGCTCATACCTAATTCAAAGACAGCCGAGAGATGTTGGGGTCGTAAATGAAGAACAGAGAGCGGCAGACCAATGAGATTGTTGAAATTCCCAATCGATCTCAATGCCGACCCCCCTCGAGACAGGATCTCAAATATCATATTTTTTACAGTAGTCTTGCCATTAGATCCTGTCACCGCAACGACTTTTGCAGTCATCTTTTGACGATATGCGGCCGCCAAATCGCCCAGAGCTCTAAGGGTATCATCAACAACTATATATTTTGGGTCGTGTAGCTCTTGCGCCCTGTCCCTGGCAACCACGGCGGCAACTGCACCCCGATTGAAGGCCGCGGTGAGGAAATCATGTCCGTCGAAATTTTTTCCTTTAATGGCAACAAACAACTCACCAACCAAGACCTCGCGGCTGTCGGTTGAGATACCATTAATCGAGGTCTGGTGAAATCCGGGATCCCCCTCCGATTTAGACCCCAGGATTTCACCAACCTCTAAAACTGTAAAGAGAGAATTATCCGTTTCTGTCATTACCGGCATAACCCAACTTGTTTAATGTCGATTTGGCTACTTCGAAATCTGAGAAATATTTCTTAACAGCACCGATAACCTGGTAATCTTCATGCCCTTTACCCGCAATAACTACTATATCCCCTTCTTGGGCGCCGGAGAGAGCAGTTCTGATAGCCTGAGAGCGGTCTTCAATAACATTGCATTGGTTTTTATCAATAATACCCTTGACAATATCTTTTATAATAGCTGCCGGCTCCTCGGTGCGGGGATTATCGGAAGTAATATAGACTATATCGGCAAGTTTCGAGACTACCTCCCCCATGATGGGGCGCTTGGTTCTGTCTCGATCCCCGCCACATCCGAAAACCACGCGCAGATTCTTTGGTTCAAACTGCCTAAGACTTAAAAGAAGTTTCTCCAGTGCATCGGGAGTATGAGCGTAGTCTATATAAACGCCGAACGGTTGCCCCATTTTGACCGCTTGAAGCCGTCCCGGTACCGGAGGCGCGCTAGATAAACCCTCGGCAACCTGCTCGAGCGATAATCCCAATCCAAGCGCCGTGGCAGCGGCAGCTGCGGCGTTCTGATGGTTAAACCATCCTGAAAGAGGAAGATCAAATTGCAAACTTCGTCCGTCATAATTAAATTCAAGAGTCGATCTGTGAATATCAGCGTTAACCGGGCGATATTTGAGATCGGCCTTGCGCTCACTTGAAAAGGTAATGGTTTTCCCGATAGCGCGATCTATCAACATTCTGCCATAGGTGTCATCAATATTTATGGCAGCCACGGGAGCTCTATCGAATAGCAGCGCTTT
>DOTU01000346.1:2980-4468 GCA_003520965.1 Candidatus Zixiibacteriota bacterium | reverse complement strand
AATACCAACAATCAGCGCAATAAGCAGGAACGCCCCTCCGCCGCCCCTGCTTCTCGATGAGCGGTATCTTCCTCCAGAACCGCCGGAGAAGACCATTCCTCTCCAGAACAGCTGCGAGAGGATAACGATCAGCCCCACGGTGGTCGCGGCGAACATTATAAAGAGTGAATCGCGGTTCAGGATATGCGACATCTCGTGGGCCACTACCCCTTGAAGCTCGTCACGGTTGAGCTTGGCCAGCAGGCCAGAGGTCACCACGATAGCGCTATTTTGCGGGTCGCGCCCGATCGCCATAGCGTTGGGAGCTTCCTCATTCATGATATAGATTTTAGGCATGGCTGGCAAGGCCGCGGCGATTTTCATTTCCTCGACCACATCGAACAGCATCGGATTGACATCTTTGGTAACAGGCGTGGCCTGGCTCACTGCCAGAATGATATCATCGCCCGTGAAATAGGAAATCCCCGACATCATCAACCAGAAGCAAATCCCGAAAAAGACAAGCACGAAACCGTCAGTTTCGGGCATGTAATACTTGCCAAAAGCGTAGAAGGTTAGAGCCAGGATGAGCCCTAAAAACAGAAACAGAATCAGAGATTTGCGTTTATTTGATTGAACTAATTCCCACATAAAAATAATTAGTCGCGAGTCTCGCGTCGCGAGTCTCGCGTTCCGTGCTTTGGCTTCGAATCACAGGATTTGAGGTAGCGAATAAAGCCACCAAGCAATCGGCTGGTATCATTAGCGAGATTAGACAACTCACGGAATTGACTCTGATTTATATATCCCGCATCAAGAGCAACATAGAGTTGTGCCTGAACCTCTGCCGCTGAACCTTTGGCATAAAACAGGAATTGAATCAATTCAGGATCACCGCCGCGATCAAATCCTTCTGCGATGTTTGACATAACCGAAACGGATGCGCGCCTTATCTGATCTCTTAAACCAAAATCGCGTCCGAAGACTCCGTCTCCTGTCACATCATAAATAGCCTTGGTAAGCATTCGAGCTTTTTGCCAAGCTTCACTATCTTCGAATTTTTCTATCTTCGCCATTTTTTTGACTAGTGACTCGACTCGTGACACGAGACTACTTTGAGAAATCAACCTTGGGCACTTCGCGTTGGGCGTTATCCTCGAGTTCGAAGAAATGCTCAATGGTATAATTAAGCCAACCGGCTACCATATTCGACGGAAACATCTGGATCTTATTATTGAAGAATAGGACCTGATCGTTGTAGCTTTGACGGGCGAAGGCGATACGGTTTTCGGTTGAAGTCAACTCCTCCTGTAAGCCGAGGAAGTTCTGGTTGGCTTTCAGATCAGGATAGTTTTCGGCTACGGCGTAAAATTTGCCCAAAGCTTGACCGAGAAGTCCCTCGGCCTTTGCCTTATCTGGGATCGACTCAGCGCTCATGGCTTTGCTTCTGGCGTTAGTGATATTTTCCAGAGTCTGGCGCTCATGCCCCATATAGCCTTTGACCGTCTC
>DOTU01000346.1:0-2646 GCA_003520965.1 Candidatus Zixiibacteriota bacterium | reverse complement strand
GAGTTGTAAGTTGTGATAAAATAGCCTACAATCAGGACTATTATCACTATTGGAATCCATGCAAAGATCATTTTGATTCTCCTATATCAAGAGATTTCGTTTGTTTCAAAAATATACCCTTGAGATGCTCGGATATTCGATTGTCCGGACCGATTTTTTTACCTGAAAGAATCGCTTCCAGCTCCCCGCGATCAAACCAGAGACCGTGCTCGTTTTTACATCGATCCAAAAGAATTCCGCTTTCGAACTCGCTGCTAACTTTCTCCATCCTCTTGCGGCATCGTGGGCATTTGAGGGGGCGCTCGCCGGAGGATTTGTCCGATTTAAATTCAATGGGGGAATCATTTGGCGAGCCAAGGAGCAACTCAAGCTCGCCTGAATCGAGCCAGACGCCTCGGCATATGGAACAGTAATCGACCTCGACTTTCTCAAATTCGAGGATAATCAACGGTTTTTTACAGCGCGGGCAATCCATAAAATTATTATCGGAGGAATTGGGGATATTTTCAAGGGGAATGTGGGGGGATGACGCCGGGGTCATACAAATTGTCAAAACCACCAAGGGGTTTTGACCTACTAATCCGTAAAAAAGCCGGGGACCACAGCAGGCTCCGGCAATAAATCGAAATAAATTAAGCTAATTATTAACCTTTTTCTCCAGCATCAGGCTTTCGGTTGCAAAACCGTGCTTCCTAAGCAATGCAATGGCTGCCTTGTTTTCGGGTGCCATCCAGCCGTAGTATTTATTGACTCCAAATTTCTTACCAAGCTCCATAGCGGAGCCTACCAGCATTTTGCCTACACCATGATTGCGATACTCGGCCAAAACGTAGCAGTCGAGCACTATCCCCATAATACCGCCGTCAACTATATCCGGAAGGTGCCAAATATTGAGAAAACCGATTACCTTGCCTGATGATACCGCAACCAAATAGGATGAGAGGTTGGAATCGAGCGCCTGCGACAGGCGTTTGGAGCGAAGATTCGAATCGCAGGGCTGAATCTCCTCGAGAATCTCATTGATGATCTCATAATCGCGCTGTTCGGCAAGCCTCACTTCTATATCCATCGACAACCTCCTTCAAGATCAAGCGTTAAGCAATACGGAAGAATCGTACCATAGTATAATCGAGATAACGCTATGATGCAACTATATTTATGTTATTAATTGAAGTGTCTGTAAAAATCAATTATCAGGGAGTCTGGTCTAATACATAAAAAGTATTAATTCTTAATACCTCTTATTCTTGAATTTTATGATACCTTTTTACAGATTCATAATCGAATATAAAGTTCGGCGGAAGATAATATGCCTTTTTAATCTCTCTGGATGATCCTATGGTAATGCCGGTTATGAGAATAGCCGGTGTAACCAGAAGTTTCCCGAGGGCGCTTACGAACGTAATATTGCTAAGCTCCCAGCCACGTACCAACGCAAAATAGCCGCCGGCAACTAGGGTCCCGACGATAAACCCCTCGCCGAATCTATTACCGGTGACCGTTTCGATATAGGTTATACCTGCGGTTGGAATCATACTCGGTTTGGCCTCGCCGCGCTTTTGAATCAGAATCGAATCCGGCTCCCAGCGAAGCAGAAGACCTGAGACAAGATTGCTATCAGTATAATGAAAGTAGGTGAATCTGACATCCTGGTGGGTTCGCCAGAGTATGTTCTCGGTGAGAATTTGCCTCTCGTTTGGTTGATCGCGACGGACATGAGAGGCGCAGGAGCAGGCGATGAGAATCGCCAACGATAAATACAGTGGCCGAAATAAATAATTTCTCTGGTGAAGATCCAACATACTCAATCCTATTTTCCTATTAGTAAGTTGATAATTTTATTGTTATCTGCCCTACGCCTCATTGGTCCTGGCCCGATATCGCGATGGGCTTTGTCGAAAAAGTCGGTAGAGACTCCCATTCTGGCTTTCAATATCTCTTCCAATGCCAAGTTACATATCGGATGGCGACATATCAACCCCTTGGTTTGGAGCCGATGATAAACATCATGCGCCGATCCCAGGTGATCGGTTCATCCTTCATTGAACCATAACCCTTGATATCCGTAAAACCTGTTTTTCGCATCATCTCCAGAAGCTCATGATAAGAATACATTCTGATCCTGGTACGGTAAACTTTCTCGACGCCACCCTTGATATAATACCAGAACGAATCGATCGCTGAATCGGCCAGATCCATACGGCGCTGCTCCAGCACTTTCATTCTTCCCGATTCGAACCAATCGTTGGCACGGAAGTTTCTGACTATCCAGTCGCGATTCATTATATGCAATATAAATTTTCCACCAGGCTTGAGAGCGCGATAAATACGTTTCAAAACCAGGAGGTTATCGGATTCCTTATCGAAATAGCCAAACGATGTCCACAGATTTCCGGCGGCATCGAATTTGGAATCGAAATTTATTCGTCTCATATCGCTTTCGATTAGATTTATTTTGAGATTCAATCCTGCGGCCTTTTTGGATAGCTCATCAAGATAGGACCGGGTGATATCTACCCCAGTTATCTTTATTCCCTGTTTGGCCAGCGGAATTGAAATCCTGCCGATTCCACAAGGGCAATCCAGAAAAGATTTGCCGCGTGAGAGCCCAAGTTTTTTGACGATATACCGCGCTTCGGCATTGGT
>DOTU01000127.1 GCA_003520965.1 Candidatus Zixiibacteriota bacterium | reverse complement strand
TTGCATCCGGTACGCAAGAAGCCGGTTACCATAAGGTTGTTTGGGATGGCAAAGACAATAGTGGGTCGACTGTCCCATCCGGGCTCTATTTTTATAAGCTTGCGGCGGGCAACTTCTCGCAGTCGATGAAAATGGTATTGCTAAAGTAAAAAAAACACCACAACCTATTAAGCAAACGGGCCTGCATTTTAGGCCCGTTTTTTTATGGTAAATGGGGTTCCGAGTCCCTTGGACCAGAAACCCGACATGATTCTTCGGGGCTTTTCGGTGCTTCGGGAACTGTGATTCCCAAATCACCCTGCGGATTTGAGTCTCACAGCGGGCCGTGACACCCATGCCATAATAGGCGGGAATTGTAGTCCCGCATTATTGTGCATTATTCTGGGAACCAGACGCCTCGTCTGCCGCCTACCTAATACCGAGCTTCCTTAGCCGTTTCGGTAATGGCGGTTCTCCATACCCGCCATCCACCATTCCCCGAAATGCAAATATACTTGACACCCCATAACTCTATCATATATTAATTCTGATACTAAACAGTTACGCCTCGCGAATAAAACTGACAACGCTTAATTATTTGCCATCTTTCGCGAGTTTGGCAACCTATGAAACAGGAAGGTAAATATGAGGCGTTTTATCTTTTACCTTTGTCTATTTGCCCTTATATCGGATTTTGCCCTTGCCCAGAATCCAGCTAATTATCATTTGATTTTCGGCAATCGTGACGGCAGCCCCATGTTCGCATATCTGGGGGATATTATCGAGGTACCGATATGGATCGCTACCGACCCCAATCCGGGCACTCCTGATACCTTAGAATTTGTGGTTAACCCGTTAGCCTCAAATGACAGTATTATTATTTCCAGAAATGGCGGATCGGGCTCGGAAACATGTGATACATTCTTTACTCCACAACTTAATTATCCTATGCCGGGTTACACCACCCAAAGCCACTCAAGATCGGATACTAACGATTGTTGGATTTTTACCGGTGGCGATACCGTTTTGATTGCATCATTTCATATGACCACTACTTATAATACCGCTTACCTCCGACAAATTGTTTGTCCATTTGTTAGCGGCGGTCCCGTGCTTTGGGGTATGGCTGGTGGTTTGAGAAGCGTAACCCCAACGCAGACTTATGGCTGCCTATATTTCGGATCTATGGCAAATATATCCGACAAATCGGAAACACCTGGTAATTATTCATTGGCCCAAAACTGCCCCAACCCATTCAATCCGGAAACAAATATCGACTTTGTTTTGCCTAAAGAGACTTACTGTTCGCTAATAATTTATGATCTATTGGGTCAAAAAATTCGCACTTTGCTTGATAGTCAAATTGGCTCCGGCAACTATCAGATACATTGGAATGGTAAGAGCGAAAGCGGGCTTAATGTACCATCAGGTATATATTTCTACCAACTTTGTACGCCTGATTTCGTCCAAACCAATAAGATGGTCCTGGTCAGGTAAGCCTATAATTTTTTTGTGCCAATCTTTCTAGGTTAATACCACGTGTCAAAATCCCTTAGCGGTTTTGACATCAAGAGGTAGGTCTGGTTCCGAGTCCCTTCGACGAGAAGCCCGACATGATTCTTAGGGGCTTTTCGGTGCTTCGGGAACTGTGATTCCCGAAGCACCCTGCGGATTTGAGTGTCATAGTTTTTATCCGCCTGTGGCGGATTATTGTGCCCATTATTGTCTATAAAAATGGCCTTTTATCAAAACCCCGGGATTCCTAATGCCATATTCGGCTTGATATATTTTCCCGGTTCCCGCAAGCCATCCCAAAATACCCTCCATCATATATAAAAAATAACTTGCCAATATATGGGGGAGGGCCTATCTTAATGCTAGTCTGATTTAGCCGCTTATGTGTTTAACGGCTGGCTTAGTTTTACATGCTTCATTGAAACTTAAAACCGATCCTTTGGGCCTGCTTTGAGCGGTTTTGGTGAAAAAACGATTTCTAAAATCCAAACGAGTTCGTCTTTCCGACTTTACATTGGCGGACGATACTTACATTTTTCAAGGTCGATTCAATTTGCATCTGGCCGGGAGCTTTGCTACCGCACTTTCCTGGCTAACTGTTTAAAAAAGGATTTCAAAAAATAATTATTTTAATCTACTGATGCTGGAAAAACCAAAGAAATGAGGGTAGAGCGATGAAAAGGATAGCGATCGTAATAGGCATTCTGGCCATGGTCGTCACTGCCGGCGCTCAAAATGTCACTTTCTACTCGTCCACCGCCTGGACTGAGGCAAAGGACGTTCGCGTCTCAGGCCAATATGCTTATGTAACCTTATACTCGGGCTTGGGGATTTTCGATATCACTAATCTCAGTCACCCTGTGCTTATCTCCACCTTGGGATTCGCCCATAATGCGCTCAGCATGGAGATGGTTGGTACTTACCTGTATATTGCTAACGAACAAGCCGGCTTGCGAATTATCGATGTTACCGATCCATTTCATCCTGCCATGGTTTCCGTCAGGCCTCTTTCTCCTCCCGGCACCAGCGCGGTTGACGTATCTGTTTCCGGCAATTATGCTTTCGTCGCCACGGCGCAGAGGGGGATGTATATAGTCAATATTACCACCCCCACAGCCCCAACTGTCACCGCCACCTATGATACCCCCGGCGAAGCCTGGGGCATTAAGGCCATCGGCAGCTATGCCTACATCGCCGATGGCGATAGCATGCAGATCATCAACATCTTCAATCCCGCGGCCCCCTATCGTGTTGGGGCTTATGGTTATTCCGGTATGTGGTCAATTGGCGTCACAATCCAGTCTACTTACGCCTATCTATCCGATACTTATAACGGCCTGACCATCGTTAATATCAATAATCCTATCAATCCCAGCTTCATAGGTCGCTATACCAATCCTGGTGGCTCTTATATCAATAAGGTCAGGGTCGTTCCTGGTTTCGCTTACTGCGCCGACGATGCTAACGGATTGGAGGTTATTAGTATCACTAATCCGGGCAGCCCCTTCTTCTTGGGTGGACATACAACCCCGGGCATCGCTCGATCCCTTTGGATAACCCCCAACTATGCATTTGTTGCTGACGGCCAGGCGGGCCTGGAGATTTACAATATCAACGATCCTACTCTGCCCATCCCGGCCGGTGAGTTTAAAACATCGTATGTTAAAAAGGTCGATGTTGCCGGTAGTTACGCCTATTTGGCCACTTGGGAAACCGGCATGCAAATCATCAATATTCAAGACCCCAATGTACCTATCTGGCTTAGTTCTCTCGATACGCCCGGCAAAGCCGAGGATATCAAGGTCCTGGGTTCCTATGCTTATATCGCCGATAGGCAAAGTGGTCTGATCACGGCCAATATCAGCAATCCCGCCAATCCAACTTTGGCTGATAACTACGATACCCCGGGTTTTGCCCAGTCATTGGCTCTCTACGGAACATATTGTTATATGGCCGACTATAATTCGTTACAGATACTTAATGTTGGCAACCCGTATAATATCGGGTTTGTGGCCAGCTTTACACCAACGGGGACGCCAGTGGATGTGTTCGTAAATAATAACAAACTTTTCGTGGCCGCAATGAGCGGCGGCTGTCAGATTTATAGCCTGGCCGATCCCGCCAATCCTACTCTGATTAGTACCTACAATTCAACCGGAAATATTAGCGCGGTTGTCGCCGAGGGCAATTATGCCTATCTCGTTGATGAAGTCGATGATGTTGTCATTATCAATATCACCGATCCCGTGATTCCAACATTTGCCTCCGACTTTTCAGTGGATGACCAAGTCGCCGATATCTTTTTCTCGTCCAATTTCCTGCATGTAGTTCATCGCTCTGGTGGGTATACGGTACTCAACGTTATCAACAAACTGCAACCGTCACGCGCTGCTTCGTACGATACCCCCGGTCTCGCGGTAGGAGCTTTTGTTTACAACGATGTATCATACATTTGCGATTATTATTCTCTGATTCTTTTACATTTCCAGGATTTCCTACCGGGTGATGCCAATGGCGACGGACAGGTTACTGGTCTTGATGTAGTATTCCTGGTTAGATATTTTAAGGGCCTGGGCCCGGCGCCTGATCCGCTCCTGCGCGGAGACGCCAACGGCGATTGCGCAACGACCGGCCTTGATATCACCTATTTGGTGCGCTATTTCAAGGGGATTGGGCCTGCGCCTGTTCGCGGAAACTGTTAATAACTTCAAGGAGGTCATTTGAGGAAGCTTTTGATTTTTGTACTCCTGCTCGGGCTGTGTAGCGTTTCTTTTGCCACAGAAAAGCAGGTTACCGAAAAACAGGCTGCCGTACAGCAGGCGCAAAAGGCGGGCAACGTTTGTTATACAGAAAACGTCGATGCTGTTAGGGGGACATCATTTCCGGTAAAAGTGTTCGTTAGCAATGTCGACACGCTCGCGGGAATGCAGGTACCGATCTATTATCGCTCCGAGGATATCGATCTCAAATGCGATTCCGTTACCTTTACCGGTTCTCGCTGTAAGGATTTTGCGCTCAGTTTCCCAATGATCGAGCCGGTGGGTAAAACCGTATTTTTCTGCTTTATTTATACCACTGACGCCAGCCAGGAAGTGCTGCCGCTATTGCCCGGTGATGGTTTAGTGGCCACTTTATGGTTCACTGCCCCTAAGGATATTAAGGCTGGTCCGGTTACCCTGGAAAGCGGCCCCAATGCCTTCTATCCGCATCCCAAAATTGACTATGGTTTTCTCTTCTGGACTCCCGAGGCTGTGCAAGTTGATTGTGCCTACAAAGCGGGTACTATTACAGTTAAATAAACCACACTGCTTTTGAATGAAATTTGGCGTCAGGCGCTTGGCTTGACGCCTTTTTATTTTATTCCTTGACGATTCCTCATCATCTCATATATTATTATCAGTTCAAGTTTTAGCAATTCCAATGGGCTTTTTGTTTTTGAACTGATTTCTTCTTTAGGGCTTCCGATGCATAGGCGTAGAGACGGCGTAACAAAATTTAATTTCCCCGGCGTTTTCGGAATTAGGTATTATAAATACGAAAGATGCCGCAGATCTCTCGTTTTTCACCGCATTTTATCTTCGTTGCCGATAATTATATTCCGCATCTTATCCAACCTTATGCTAATCAATCCATTTCTACCGGTAATAAACTGGAAAATTCAGTTTTCTAACTCAATTCCCAGGGGAGTTTCTTTGATGAATTGTATTTGATTAGTTCTTTTTTAGTGAAGGCCCGTTGTCAAGTTGCCATTTGATTTGCTTCTTTGAATTGCATCGGCGTTATATCCGTTTTAATTTAGAAAAGAGGAGATTACCATGAAAAAGGTCGTATCTCTTTTGGGGCTGCTAATACTTACTTTCAACTTTGTATTAGCTGGCCAACGTACATCTCAGGAAATCGCCAGACCTGAAATTTACCGCCATTATTCCATCGATCGCACTATTTCATATCAGGGT
>DOTU01000202.1:2354-3470 GCA_003520965.1 Candidatus Zixiibacteriota bacterium | reverse complement strand
GGATCCTGACCCTGTTTGACTGCTACTTTGTAATCGGCTAATATCGTGAAGTAACGCAAGAGATCAACGGTATCGAGATCGGTGACGATCTCTTTAGCCTTATCGATCTCGCTTTTATCAAGCTCCAAAACCTCGGTATCGGAGACACCGTTTTTTATAAGGAGTAGAGTCCTGATATAACCGGTCAGACTGTCGGCCAGCTCCTGGGAATCGCCTCCCAATTTGGAAAACTCCCCGAATATCTCCAGCGACTTTTTAACATCGCGCCCGGTAATTGCCTCGGAAAGTTGAGCCAGTAACTCGGTTTTTACCAGGCCCAAAACCTCCGCGGTCTGCGCCTCATCGATAGTGCCCTCGGTGAAGCTGGAAAGCTGATCGAGAAGCGAAAGCGCGTCACGAAGGGAACCGTCAGCCTTCTTTGCAACCAACAGCGCGGCGCCTGGAAGTATCTTGATCCCCTCCTTTTCGGCAACGGAAATAACGGCCTCGGCTAAGCCGGAAACCGGAATACGCTTGAAATCATATCTTTGAGTACGCGAAAGGATGGTTGCAGGTAATGCCTGAGGATCAGTTGTGGCGAAAATAAAGATCACATGCGACGGCGGCTCTTCGAGAGTTTTAAGAAGCGCATCAAAAGCCTCTTTGGTCAGCCGATGAACCTCGTCGATGATATACACTTTGTATCGACCGGCAACCGGGCTATAGCGTACATTCTCACGTAATTCACGAATATCGTCAATACCTCGGTTAGAGGCAGCATCGATCTCAAAGACATCCGGCGACGAGCCCAGAGCTATCTCTTTGCAGACGGTACAAACTCCACATGGTTCGGGGGTTGGCCCTTTTTCGCAGTTTAGAGCCCGCGCCAGAACCCGGGCAGTTGTGGTTTTACCGGTTCCTCGAGGTCCGCAGAAAAGATAAGCGTGCGAGATTCGTCCGCTTTTAATAGCGTTTTGCAGCGTCCTGGTTACATGATGCTGGCTCAGGATGCTTCCAAAATCGCCGGGGCGATAGCGTCGTGCGAGTGCCAGGTATGACATATTCTATCCGATACTTTTATATGCAGTCAGGTGAGGCTACCTGACCGCACATTTCGATACTTTAATTAACAAGAGC
>DOTU01000202.1:0-2045 GCA_003520965.1 Candidatus Zixiibacteriota bacterium | reverse complement strand
AAAATTTTACCGTGCACCCACCGTTGTTTCGTGTCTCCGGATAAATGACCCGGTCTTTAGCTGGGGCCAGACTTCCCCGCGGCACACGCCGTTACCGCTTACCGCTGCTACCTTCCGGTCCTGACGGGGTTAGGCGGGCGTCCGTTGCGCGGGATCTGGTCAGTATCTCCCGGCTTTCGCCGGGCGTCGCTTCAGGCCGGACATTTAGCCCGAATATCCGATCCGCCGGTGGGAATTCGGCCCCGGTATAGCGGATTCCGGGTTACAGGGCACCGCTAGCTCCCCGCTTAGCACGATACTTTATGGAGCAGAGCGGGATCGAACCGCCGGCCTGTACGTTGCGAACGTACCGCTCTCCCAGCTGAGCTACTGCCCCTAAATCTTATTATGGCCAAGTATACCAAAAACGTCTCACGGGGGCAAGACTAAAGCAAAACTCATATTCAAATCGCTTTAGTGAATTTAGTGATATCAGTAACGTAATGGAGCATAATAAATTGCCGATATTAGGAACTGAGTCCTGATATTAACGGGACTCAGATGATAAGCTATGATAACAAAGAAAGATCAAAAGCAGCTTCTGGAAGAGCTTTTTTTATTGCAGAATTGCGAAATGGCTCTAGGGGCTTTCTATAACGCGTTAATTAGCGCCTTCCCCGGGGAGCGATTCTTTTGGGAGGAAGCAGTCTCAGACGAAGTCAATCATGCTCGATGGGTTGGTCAGCTCATTTCGATAGTATCTACTCACATTGATAAATTCCTATTGGGCCAATTTCGGGCCGAACTCCTTAAAACCTATGTTGAGGGGATTTATGATGAGATTGCTAAAATCGAATCTCGCCAATTAACTCGAAAAGAAATAATGATTCTGGTACTCAACTATGAACGTTCCAAGGTTGAGTTGCGTCCGTTTGACGCAGTTAAGTCCAATTTCCCTGAATATATTAATATTATTTCGGGCTCATTGCCGCAGATCGAAGAGCATGCAACACGAATTCAAGCTTATGCCAAGAATAAGATAGAAGAATTGGAAGTAAAAAGCCAATCCGCAGGCTCATCCATTAAATAAAATTCATTAACATATAAATCAAAACCTATATACTCAAAATTCCAATTCCCAGGAGATTTATTTGAGCGCGTAGTTTAGCCTTTTTATTACCATTTACTAGAAATTCTAATTTAACCCCAATTATTTTCATAATATTAAAAATCGACTGACCGATTCTGTCAGTGCCTCCTGTTACATTTCTCGCGGCCAGTAATTTAACCCTAACAGGAGGCAATAATGCCGGAGAAAAAAGAAGCGCTGTTCAGCAAGAGTGTCAAGAGTGGGGCAAGAACCTATTTTGTAGATGTAAAGGAAACGGTCAAAGGGGATAAGTATCTATCGATTTGCGAATCGAAAAAGGTTGACGGCAAATGGGAGCGAAATAGTGTTATGTTTTTCGGAGAAACTATCCCAGAAATCTTTCAGGCGCTGCGAGAAGCATCGCAGGTGATCAAGGGGACGTAAAACATTAAATAAGTGAATTAGGGATTAAATAAATATTTATTCCCCTAAGGCTCTGGATATCTTCTCCGAGGTATGAGAACCTCCGGGAATTGATAGCAATCCTCCCGGTGGGCAATCGGCGCAGGGAATGGCGGCGGGGCCACCCTTGAAGAAGCGGACCATATAGGTGATATCAAGGCCGGAGAAAGTACAGGAGCCGTTAACATCGCCTGTTACATACCAGGTATTGCCGGGAGTACACTCGCATGAATAAGGAGGATGAGGACCGCCCTTGAAATAGCGAACGCTATAAGTTACATCCAATCCGGTAAAAGAGCCTGAACCGTTGGCATCGCCGGTGACATAGTCGCATGATGGTCCGGCAGCGGCGCCTGGCCAGAAACCGCCATCGACCGCAAAATTGGTTGATGAGGAATGCCCCAGTATCGGTTGGCCGATAGTGCCGTTAACGCCATAGTTAGCCGATTGGTTTTGCCCTCCGCCGGAGCCGATCACGTATCGATCTACACGATAATTCTGAGCGGTGGCCAGC
>DOTU01000043.1 GCA_003520965.1 Candidatus Zixiibacteriota bacterium | reverse complement strand
TTTGACAGGCTTCTGGCATCAATCGATTTTAATACAGGCAACCCGGCGGTACCGGACGGTTCGCCGTCATCGCTATAGCGGTAACGTTGGCTTCTCCCGATACCAACTTTCCAGGCAAAAACATTATGGGTGGCATCATGGAACTCCTTTTTCATTTCTTCGATAAATGCCACAGCCTCCGATTCACTTGCCACCGGTTTGGCAGTGGCGATAAAGCGGCTGCCTTTGACCTTATCCTCAAAACGGCCCTGTTGTTTCAGCTGGTAATATTGATCCTGTGATAATTTTATAGGCATTAGATTTTCTCCGACAGAAATTGGCTGACAAGCCGCTTAAGGCGGTTATAGTAGATCATCCTGAAAAGATCCTTCATCTCGGAGTATTCCCGATTAAAGTCTGATTCTATACGTTGGTATTCATTAAAAGCTCGATGAGATGTGATTGCCCCCACGATAACGAGATCGCAAAGCTTGTCAAGCTGCTTTCGTGATTCAATATATTGCTTCGAATACCCTTCCAAATAAAAGCCTGTATAATACATATTTTTTATACCATGTAATTTATAATTTCGCCTACAGCTTCGATTCCTTTTATCAGTAACGCATTACTGCTATTAATTGTTTCGGAATCTAAAATACCTTCCGGATCTGCCAGAAACAAGGGCTTGCCTTGTTTAAAAGCATATTGGGCAGTACGAAGCTCGCCGCGGCGTTCGTTTCCCACCTGCGCCACTACCACGGCCCGCGATAGCGCCGAAATCAGACGGTTGCGTAATATCAAGCGAACCGCCTTAACATGTTTATGGGGTGGATATTCCGATACAAGAAGGCCGGTAGTTGCGATTCTATCGGCCAGTGCGGTATTTTCTTCGGGATAAATGTTAAAAAATCCGCATCCCAAAACCGCTACTGTTAAACCATTATTTTTCAAAGCGCTTAAATGAGCGGCGCTGTCGATTCCGATTGCCAACCCTGAGATAACTCCCACTCCATGGTTGACAAATTCCCTGGCAAGATCAACGCTTAAACGCAGGCTCTCCTGGTTAGCCTGGGTGGTGCCGACAATAGCCACATAATTATTCCTGAGTACCTGAAGATTTCCCCGGGTATAGATAATAGGAGGCGGATCGCCTATCTCGCGCAAAAGCTCTGGATAATCATCATCGAAATAGGTGATAGTGTTAATTCCCAGGCTTGAATATTCCTCGATTTGCTCTTCGAATTCGCCGATATGGTCAAGCGATTTTAATATCCTCTGCGGTCCATCGTCTCCCAATCTCGGGATATCCTCGAAATCCTCCGGCCCGGCGCTTAAGACATTCTCCGGTGGTCCCAGTCGCAACAGTAACTGCTGGAAAGTCCTGGGACCGACTCCACCAAGCTCCGTTAACGCCATTATTATTGATTTTCTATTGTTCATATTTATTGTATGCCCCATCATAGCGTTTTCCAGAAGAAATCTTGGCGCATTTCATCTTTTCACCAATATACACCATTGAAATATTCGACCGGTAACCCGAAGCATAATTGCCACATCTGCTCCTAACATAAAAATTGTGGGATATAATCCCTGCAATGATCAATCTAAAAAACTGGGTGGCAATAAGCCTGGTATTATTTTACTAATCTATTATACACTTAAAACAAGCCCGCGTCAATTACTCCCGGCTAAAACGGGTTGCCACGCCGCCGGTGTTGCCGGTTTATCCAGAAGCGGCGTATACTCCGCCACAACCTTCTGAAATTCGGCTCTGTATGCGTCCTTAACAGGCAACGCTGCCGGTACAATCATCTTCAAAGGATCAATAAAGCGTCCGTTCTTCATAACTCGATAGTCAAGATGAGGACCGGTGGCCATGCCAGTTGAACCAACAAAGCCGATTAACTGCCCCTGGTCGACATGATCACCAGCCGATAAACCTTTGGCAAATCCTTTAAGGTGTCCATAGCAGGTTACCATATTCGAGGGATGTCGAATTTCAATATAATTCCCAAAACCGGATCTCCAGCCCCTATAAGCAACCCGTCCCTCGCCAGAGGCCACCACGGGAGTCCCAGCCGCCGCGGCATAATCCACGCCCAAATGCGGCCTACGGATCTTTAAGATGGGATGCAGTCTGCTCATCGAGAAACGTGATGAGATACGACGGTAATTCAGGGGCGATTTTAAAAACGATTTTCGGAGAGAATATCCTCTCTCATCATAATAATCGCGGTGTCCGCTGGAATCGGTATATAAAAATGCGCGGTGCGGTACATTTCCAAGAAAATACTGAGCCGCCAGGATTTTCCCAGGTCTTACAAAAACGCTGTCCTTTTCATAAGTTTCGAAAACCAGACTGAATCTATCCCCCACTCGGGGCTCTGTTAAGAAGTCAATTTCGGAGTCAAAAATATCGGATAGGTCGCTGAAGATTTCCATGTCGGGCAATACCGGCAAAAGCGCATCCCATAAGCTTGACTCGATAACACCTTCCACGCGCTGTACTTTTCTATCAAGTCCGATTTCATTAACAGTAGCTATATAATCGCTGCCGTTGCGGTCCAGACGGTAGCGTTTCCAATCACTGGTGATATATTCAAAAGCCAGGATAGAATCACCCTGACCCATAAATAGCTTAAATTTGTCACCTGGCTTTGAGCCGCGCAGATCGAACAGGCGGGAGAAACGCGAGGTCAGCCCGGAGATCAAGGATTTCGGAAGCTGCCAGCTTAGAAGCTCAGTATAGAGGCTGGAGTTTCGCGAGATTGTGCCACTGTAGATATTGGCGATACTGAGGGTTTCGGAATAGGCAACGGTCTGATTAGCCGGAATTGAATCCTGGGGAATTGAGCCTGTTCTATATGTTCTTTGAAGAACCCCCGCGAGGAGGAAGATTAGTAGGCCAGTAGCAAGAGATGTAATCTTGGCGCGAAGGTTGCGCCGTCTTTTGGGATTACCTGGATTAATTATTCTCAAAAATCTTACCTTTCACCAAAAATGTCAGCCTGAAATACATACAGTTCTGTCTGCTCGCTTCTCCAGCTTGAACTGGGAAGCCCTGCTTTTAGACAGGTATGATCTAAAAATGTCGTTCTATCCCAACCCTGCTCGACAGCTACTTGCGGTAAGAGGACACCGGAGTTGTTCCCCTGCCTGATATACAGGCCATCCCTGCCGACCAGTACCGAATCGGGATTATATATTCTTTTCATCGGCGTTAAAACAGAAATCTCAATATCTATTGCGTTAAATTCACTTTTTGTTAGCGGCCCAAACCGGTAATCTGAGAAGGCCGCCTGCCGAGCCATCTCTGCAACTACCTGATATAATTGGGAGTTAGGGTGAAATGTGCCAATACAACCGCGAAGCTCGCCCGCCTCTTGGAGGGTTACGAACGCCCCCAGAGGAAGCTTCAGGGCATCGGGCATCGTATCCGGGAAAACAAGCTCTTTTCCCTCAAGCCGCGTTTTAATCGATTCCCGGGCAATCGAAAGGAGCATCTTTCTTCCTTGCGAATCGAGTCCAAAGTCTGCCGCGCCTGTATGTTTTGGTTCCGTTTCCGGGGCTTTTTCTTCTTCGACTATTTCGTATAACTTCTCGTTACTCCCTTTGTAAATCACCGCTGAGAGGTAACCCACAACGCTGGCTCGATCGCCTGTGGCCTCACTGGAATCGCCCAAACCGGTGACCTTGGCGCTATCGGCTCCCAGAATCTGGGCCGCAACCATGGCCGCAATTATGGGACCTCCTCCGCAGGCCTCGGTTTTCTGGCTTTCGAGATCGATTGAGAGTTGCTGGAAATTGTACGATTCGATATCCTCAACGATCACGGAATCAAGTTTCACGGCGATGTTGTGTTCGTGGAAATGGGAAAGATCTGATGAGGCAACAATCAAGACATCATCTCTTGTTCCAATCGCTTTAGCAATGGCCTGGCCCAATGCGCGACAGGTAGTAAAGTCTTGATCTCCCATAACAAGGGCTACAAGTTTGAATTTTCTAAGTGTTGTTTGTAGAAAAGGAAGTTGAACCTCAAGAGCGTGCTCGGAACGGCTGGCGCTTCTCAGATGCCCTTGATCGGAAAAGGCGATATGTCCGCCAGGCTCGGCGATTTTTTGGCTGAGTTCCTGATCTATCGAAATCTCACCCAAAGGCGTACTGTAAGCCTTTCCGCCGAAAACCGAAACGCCTCTAAAGTATTCGTTATGCGATGGCGAAACAACGATGACAGTATTATAATCCTCG
>DOTU01000314.1:3017-6673 GCA_003520965.1 Candidatus Zixiibacteriota bacterium | reverse complement strand
GTCCTCTGAGGACAGCCACCTCTTGAAGGGGGACTGTGCGCACATTCATCCCTTCACCCTTTAAGCCTCGCGAAATGCACTTTAAACCCATTTTGACCCCCTTTTAAGAGCGTGGAGCATGTACGGCTTACTTTTCGGTTTTCATAGGAGAAATGAGTTTTTAGAATTTTCCAAAAAATGGTGATTTTGAGGGAAAATTATTTTTATAAAAGAAAGCAATTTTATCGACTTGTAGGGGCACAATACATTGTGCCCGTTGATGTTAGGCATCCTAAAAAATAATTCAATTATTTGCATCGATCAAAAATCCGAGGTCTCTAAATCGAGACCTCGGCTACAAAAATAATCCGAGTGCATCCGCAATAGCAATTGAGGTTGTACGGGAAAGACCGATGAACAATGGATTGAGAGACCGTTCCTGACGCGGCAACAATGGAAGGAGATATCAATACGATGGCTCAATAAGATCATTAACCGATTAATTGCTGATATTCATCAAAATTCATTGACGGATTTCATAGGGCATGGTAAAAAGGCCACATGAAAATTAACGCACTTCAATGCGGCAAAAAGGGATTACCGGCAATAGAAAAGTCTCTATCTCTTTCGATGAATCGTAATGAATTTTACCAGAAGTTATTCTAACCGAAGCCAAACGCTGCGGGCGCGTATCGTCAGACGGGTAATTTATCTGCTCATATTTCTCTGCGTTCTGGTGGGTATCCTGGTGTTCGCCCCTCAGGTATTGGCGAATGAAGCGGATAATACCCAAATTACCAATGTCAGCCTGATTTGCGCAAATGCTACATTTCCTTTAGCAGCCTCCGAGCTGCACAACAATAAACGGATTTCAATTAGTACTCAGCGATCCATTAAACGGTAAGGCTGCCTGTATCGTGGACCTGCTTAAAAGTCCCCCATAATAAGTCCTAAATTATTAACTTTTCCGGCAACCTATTAACGGGATTGTCGGTTTAATATTGTGAAAATTGGTGCAAGCGAACCGCATCGGGAAAATGGATATTTGGTTGATTGGTAAGCGTAAAAACCGGAAAAATTCGATAAATTAATAGAAACAGTAATTTTTACCAAAAATGCTTATTAATCGCTTGACAGCCCATAACGCCCAGAGTATTATGACTTTTGTCATAAAAATAACATGATTGACCAGTGGAGGTGACCTAATGAAAAAAATCGCAGTGTTATTAATGTTAGCCGGATTACTATTATTTGTGGTCTCGGCAATGGCTCAGGAAAAAGTGGCGGCCAGTCAAAAGCCTGCTACTACGGAGAAGGCTGTCCACAAATTCGTCGGTTCCGCCAAATGCAAGATGTGCCATAACAGCCCCGCCAAGGGTGACCAATTTAAAATCTGGTCGGAATCCAAGCATGCCAAAGCAATGGAAGCCCTGGCTACCCCCAAGGCTGACTCAATCGCCAAAGCGATGGGCATTGCCAAAGCGACGGAGAGCGATAAGTGCCTGGGTTGCCATGTGACCGGCTACAGCGCTCCGGCGAGCGCAAAAGCGGCCACATTCACCCCTACGGAAGGTGTTGGTTGCGAGGCTTGTCATGGAGCCGGCTCCGACTTTATGGCTATGAGTGTTATGAAAGATAAGGCTGCAGCATTGGCGGCTGGTTTGGTTATGCCCGACCAAAAGACCTGCATTGTTTGCCACAATGACAAGAGTCCGACCTATAAAACCTTTGTCTATGCCGATTTCTACAAAAAGATTGCGCATAACAAACCGGTAGCTACGAAGTAAGCATCAGACGAACTAAAGACAATAACGTAATATTGAAATGAATAAGGGAGACCTTTAATAAGATCTCCCTTTCTTTATGGTATTATGATTTGTTTATATAAATCCCAATGTGTCTCGAATTTTATCTTTCAGCAATTGCGGAGCTTTTTCGTCAAAACAGCTATCCTTAATTAGCGTTTTTACCTTTCGTTCGAATTCGAAATGATCGCAGCAGCTTTTGCATATTTCCAGATGTTTGTCCAACTGCTGGGCGGTTGTAGTATCAAGCTCATGATCGAGATATTCATATAGTTTTCTGACCGCCTCTTCACAAGTCATTCTCAAATCCCTTCTTAAATATCACCTTTGACATTGCCTGCCAGGGTTTGTTTAATCGCCATTAGTCTCATCAACTTCAAGCGGCTAAATTGCACCTATTCCCAACAGGTTCAAATTAGATCATCAACCTATTGCCTTCAAGATAGTTAACATTACGTGTGGCTCCAAATGTTCCGGTTATCTCGAAGAACCGCTCGTCGGTTAGGGCTGCTTATCAGATTTTGAAATGAGGTTAAGTTCATAGTGAACCATAATGAAGAATCGACTATTGTTCTGGCAATCCAAGATCTTTTAAAATCCGGCTTTTAAGATCGGGTGAGGCTTTCTTTTCATAGCAGAACGTTTGCATGGCCCGGGTGACTTCCGCGCTGAATTTGCAATAACTACAGACACTTTTACACAATGCCAAGTGTTTCTCGAGCTGCTCGGAATCCAAATTCGCGAAGTCGGAATTTAGATAATTGTTAAGATTCTTGAATGCTTCTTCGCAGGTTGACACTATTTTCCCTTAACTATTCCCCGTTGTCTGGCAAATTCCCAAAGCTGCTTTTGAAGTATCTTTCGTCCTCTGAAAATGCGGGATTTAACTGTTCCCACGCTGATCCCCAGAATCTCGGATATCTCCTGATAGCTGAATCCCTCGACATCGGAAAGAAGAACCGCGATACGAAACTGCTCGGGCACGCTTTCCAGAGCCTCGATTATATCATCGGATACATAATCTTTCAGGACAGAGGTAACAATGTCCGCGCTTCGCGCCTCCGATTTATCCGAGGCCGTAATCTCCTTGACCATTTCATCGGCTAAACAGAAGTTTTCTACAGCCTCAAAATCGACCATGGCGGGTTCCTGTTTTTTCTTGCGGTAGCGGGTCCTAAAAGTATTGGTCAGGATAGTTAAGGCCCAGGCACGAGCGTTGGTACCGCGTTCAAAACGATGAAAGAAACGAAACGCTTTCAGATAAGTCTCCTGGACCAGATCCTCAGCATCTTTTTCATTACGCGTCATACGCAAGGCAATGCTGTAAAGGTTATCAAGGAGGGGCAAAAATAATTCTTCAAACTCTCGCTTTTTTACTTGATCCGTTTTATTTTCTGTCATAAAATTATCCAAGATGTATTCCCCCGTAAAAACCATTTTAAGTTTATGAAAAAGCTTTGTCAAGCCTTAATCTTTGGTGAATACGATGCATAAAATTGATTTGTCTAAATTCCGATACCATGCTCTAATCGTAATCCTTTTGTGGTTACTCTCTTTCATTCCGTTATACGCACAAAGCGCACAAAGCGACAGGGTCTGGGTATTCTTTACGCAAAAAAGTGCAGTTGTTCCGGTTTCTTTTCCCGAGGAAACCCTGGCGCGCCGGTCGGTTCGAGGGGATATGCAAAAATCATCCCGGTTTAACCTTCCGGTTGATCAGGCTTATATCGAGGAAGTCAAATCTACCGGGGCGACGCTCAGGGTTGTCTCGCGCTGGCTCAATGCGGTTAGTATTGACGCGGACCAGGCAGTCCTGGCCAGTATTGGCAGGTTGCCATATGTTAATAGAATTTCCCATGTTTCCGCTTATAA
>DOTU01000314.1:0-2649 GCA_003520965.1 Candidatus Zixiibacteriota bacterium | reverse complement strand
TCGCTGCATAATTCCGGCCTTTCGGGGCATAATATCAAGATTGGAATTATGGATACTGGTTTTGACACATCGCACGTGGCCTTTGCGAGGATGAGATCGGAGAATCGGATTCTTACAACTCGCAATTTTTTAGACGGCGGCAACGATGTTATGGGGGTTCCCGGCGGGCAGCGTCGGCACGGGACCGAGGTCCTCTCCGTTATCGGAGGGTTTGACGAGGGAAATCTAATCGGTACAGCTTTCGGCGCCAGTTTTGTCCTGGCCAAAACCGAGTCACTTACTGCGGAGATTCAGGCAGAGGAGGATTACTGGGTCGCCGCCTCGGAGTGGATGGAATCACTGGGAGTTGATATTATATCGTCATCATTAGGATATATCGACTGGTATGATACCACTCAGCTAAATGGACATACCGCCATAATCACCCAGGCTGCCGATATTGCTAATCAGTTAGGTGTGGTTGTAGTCAATTGTGCCGGTAATGAGGGTGGCAATATTCACTGGCGCAAGGTTGTACCGCCGGCTGATGGCGATTCGGTGATTGCTGTGGGAGCGGTCAATACCGATGGTTTTGTTTCTTACTTTTCCTCACAAGGCCCCACAGCAGATGGCCGTATCAAGCCTGATTTCTGCGCCCTGGGGGAACAGGACCGTGTTGCTGCCAGCGATAACGGAGGATATGGATTCGATAACGGAACCTCATTTGCGGCTCCGCTTTTAGCGGGCGGAATTGCCCTTCTGCTGGAGGAGCATCCGTTGTGGAGGATATCCGATATCCTCGCAAATCTGAAAAGGGCGTCATCAATTACCAATCATCCCAATAACGCTCAGGGCTGGGGCATCCCGAATTTTGTCAATGCCATTAACATGGAACCTTATAGCCCTCAGCGGTCTCTCCTAATTATCACACCACAGCCTGCCAGAGACTCCGTGGTATTTAATATGATATTTTCGTCCGCAAGCACGGCTATTCTTACGGTCTACGATCTTAGCGGCGCGAAAGTGCAGGAATGGGACGAAACAGCCACAGAGCCGTCGACCGTTATCAAGGTTTGGGATGGTAGAAACCGCTCGAATGACAAGGTCGCATCAGGGATATATATCTGCGTATTCAGGGTCGGGGATAATAATATCAGGCAGAAACTGGCTTACTTTTCGAGATAGATGGTTCGTACGGGCGGCCGCGGGTTCCGCACCCATTTGGGCAGAAATCCGATTGGCGAGCCTGGGCCCAGATCGGATTTCTTTCTTTCGCTCTTTTAGAGCGAAAGGCGGAACCCGCGGCCGCTGGAGCTTTTAGATAATCGCGGTACTACTTAGTCATTGCTAATAACGATCATTTCCGCTTGACAGGGAGATCAAAAAAGATAGTTTGCTGACTAAATTGGGTGTGGCTTAGTTTTTAAGTTGAATCGTTTGGCGCGCCGGCTGGGAGGCATAATGAGAAAAATAACGATCTGTCTTGTCTTATCGATTCTGACCATATTTGCCTGCTCGGCGACCGGGAGAAAGACGATTCCAGATGGGCCGGTGGCATATACGGTTATTTTATCCGGTTCTCATAGCAGCGCCGATAAGTATGAAGTCAAGCTTGTCACTACCAAAAAGGATTGGGAGAATACCTGGCAGATCGCCAAGGGAGGCGAGGAGCCGCTGCCTGGTATCCCATCAGTAGATTTTAGCCATCAAAATGTAATCGCTGTATTCATGGGGCAGCGCAGCAGTTCCGGGTATAAAATCGAAATCTCGTCAATAGAGAAAAAGGGTGCGGTTCTAAGGGTACATGTCAAGAAATATGAAACACCGGGAATGCTTACTGTGATGACCAACCCATTTACGTTAGTAAGGGTACCACGCGGCAAATATGAGCTTGAGGTTATCGAAGAGACTGTCCAATGAAAAAGCGGCTTAAGCTTCTTATAAATGTCACCAGGGATAAGAGAGTTCACGAAAAATTAGAAAACTTTATTGCCCAAAATCGCGTAGTCTCTGGCATGTTTGACCGGACCTATGTTAAAAGCCGCGAGGAATTCCTGCGGGAGATCCCGTCAGCTGACGTGCTTTTCTCGTTTGTTGTCCCCGAAATAGCAATGGAACAAGCTGAGAATCTAAAATGGCTGCATTTTGCCTCGGCCGGGGTTGAGAAATCGCTTGGCCCGGCGCTTCGAAAAAAGAAGATCAAACTCTCTTGCTCGCGGGGAATTCACGCAACTTCGATCGCCGAATATATACTCATGCAAATGCTGGCATTTTCGAAAGGACTTCGGCAAGCGTACCGGTTTCAGGAGAAACGAGAATGGCAATTCGAAGCTCTTACCCAAAAGAGATTTGATCTTGAGGGGAGGACCGTGGCTATAATCGGCCTGGGCTCAATCGGCCTCAGAGTAGCCAGGCTGGCCAAAGCGTTTGATATGCGAGTAATCGGCACAATCAACAATCCCAGGAAATTAGCGCATGTCGATAAGGTTTATCCGTCAACAAAACTGAACGAATGTATCAAACAAGCTGATTTTGTGGTTTTATCGGCGCCGGTTACGGAAAAGACATTTCATTTGATAGGGGAGACTGAGCTTTCCTTGATGAAACCTAACTCCTATCTTATCAATATCGGGCGCGGAAAACTGATCGACGAAACAGCGCTGATTAAGG
>DOTU01000201.1 GCA_003520965.1 Candidatus Zixiibacteriota bacterium | reverse complement strand
AGGCGACACGCTCGATGTTGGCACTAAGCTTCTCCTCTATTATGGGGCGGCAGATACCTGCGTCGGGCTGGCAACAACTACAGTTGGGGAGCTATTGGAGGCTTGTGAGGTATCGTAGAAATGTATTTCTATTTGTGATGATTGCAATCCCTGCGTTTTTCTATTCACTCGCTTTTTCAACAGATCTGCTTCCTGTTCCTGGTATTCCCTATGCCCCCCAACATTATATCTGCTATCATGCCCCCGAAAAGCTAACGATTGACGGCAAGCTCGATGAACCCGCCTGGCAGAAGGCTATCTGGACCGATAAATTTAACGATATTGAAGGCTCTCTCAAACCAGAACCACGTTTCAGCGCTCGCGCCAAACTACTTTGGGACTCCACATATTTTTATGTTGGGGCTGAACTACAGGAGCCGGATGTCTGGGCAACATTGAAAGAGCGAGATGCTGTTATTTATCACGACAACGATTTCGAAGTCTTTATCGATCCTGATGCCGATACGCATGAATATTATGAACTGGAGGTGAACGCTCTTAACACGGTCTGGGATCTGCTGTTGATAAAGCCATATCGTGATGGCGGGCCAGCTGTCAACGCCTGGGATATTCAGGGTTTGAAGACTGCGGTCAATATTAATGGCACTTTAAACTATCCCGGCGATGTTGATTCCGGGTGGAGTGTCGAGATAGCTATTCCCTGGAAAGTGCTGTCGGAATGCGCTCACTGCTCAAGTCTGCCGCAGGATGGCGATCAATGGAAGGTCAATTTCTCTCGCGTGGAATGGCATTCTGAGGTTAAAAATGGCACCTATATAAAGGTGCTCGATCCCAAAACCGGGAAATCCTTGCCGGAGGACAATTGGGTCTGGTCGCCTCAGGGGCTGATCGCTATGCACTATCCCGAAATGTGGGGATTGGTGCAATTCTCAACAGATGCACCAGAAGCAAAAGCAGTTGATTTTATGTCCGATCCGGCGGATTCAGCGCGCTGGGCTTTAAGAGAGATATTTTATTCTGAAAGAAATTATTTCAATCTCAATGGGCGGTATACAGCAACAAGTAACGATCTCAAAGTCAAACCGAAATCACTTCGCGATTTTACATGGCCGCCGATAATCGAGGCAACCGCAGATTTATTCGAGGCAACTCTCTTATCGACCGATGGTAAGAAGATTCTTCGCATTACCCAGGACGGCAAGATTACATTGGAATTCAAATGAATCTCAGTATTCTTGATTGGGCAATCGTATTTATCTCCCTGGGCTTGATGATATTTTCGGTCGAAGCTGGCCGTCGCGTAATGAAAAGCGTTGCCGATTTTCTTTCGGCGGGACGCAGTGCCGGACGCTATGTACTGTGCGTTGCCAGTGGCGCGGCCGGTATCGGCGCGATAACAGTAGTTGGTAACCTGGAGATGAATCTAATAGCAGGATTCTCGCTCACCTGGTGGAATATGACCACGGCGCTGGTTGTGCTCATAATTACCGTGTCGGGCTGGGTTGTATACCGGTTCCGCGAGACTCGTTCGCTGACTCTGGCTCAGTATTTCGAAGCGCGGTATAGCCGCGAATTCAGGATTTTTACCGGCCTGGTCGCATTTCTATCAGGTATTGTAAATTTTGGGATATTCCCCGCCGTGGAAGCGCGCTTCTTTATCTATTTCTGCGGCCTGCCGGATTCAATTGCGCTCTTTGGATTTCATATCGCCACATTTCCGTTAATGATGCTCTTCCTATTGGGAATTTCGCTTTATTTTGTGCTCGGCGGCGGCCAGGTATCGGTCATCTATGCGGACTTTTTCCAGGGCGTTCTCGTTTACGGCGTATTCGTTATACTCGTCGTCTACTTCTTCATATCGTTCGACTGGGGGCATGTTACGCAAGCGTTAGCTGCAGCACCGCAGAATGCGTCCCTGATCAATCCCTTCAAAACGAGCCAGGTGAAGGATTTCAATTTCTGGTATTTTTTGGTGGGTATAATCGGAGTGATTTACGGCACAATGTCGTGGCAGGGGACACAGGCCTATAATTCCTCAGCCAAGAGCGCGCATGAGGCCAAGATGGCTAACGTACTGACCTCACTGCGAAATCTCCCGATGTATATCATGTTTCTGTTTGTGCCGATTATTGCCTATACGGTGCTGAATCATCCCGATTTCTCATCAATATCTGGCGCCGTTTCTAAAACCCTGTCTGGCATCGATGGAAAAGCTGTCCAAAGTCAGTTGAAGGTGCCGCTGGTGCTGGCCCGCATCTTACCGCGCGGTTTAATCGGCGCTTTTGCCGCCATGATGCTGGCTGCCAGTATCAGTACCCTTGACGCCTATATGCACTCTTGGGGAAGCATCATCGTGCAAGATGTCATCATGCCGCTTCGTAAACGGCCATTTGAACCGAAACAGCATCTGACAGTGCTCCGCTGGGCGATTGCGTTTGTGGGTGTGTTCGCCTTTTTCTTCAGTCTAATATTCAGACAATCCGAATATATCTTTCTATTCTTCGCAATTACGGGTGCGATATTCGCCGGAGGTTCCGGTGCCGTTATTATCGGAGGCCTCTATTGGAAACGGGGCACGACTACTGCAGCCTGGTCAGCGATGATCACCGGTTCAGGGATCGCAGTGGCTGGTATCATAATTCATCAAATCACCCCGGATTTCTTTATCAATGGCCAGTGGTTCTGGGGAATAAGCATGCTCGCTGCCTCGATAGTTTATATTGGCGTTTCTCTCCTTGGTAAAAAAGAGGATTATAATTTCGACAGCCTACTCCACCGTGGGAAATATGCCGTCGTGGACGAAACCAAAATCATCAGCGAAGTCCCGTCAAGGGGCTGGAAGCTTCTCGGTATGGGGAAGGAGTTCACCCGCGGCGATAAGTTTATATATATCCTCAATTATGTTTGGACGGGTGGATGGCTGCTGGTATTTATCGTTGGCACAATTTACAATCTAACGCACAACGTTAGCGACGAATCCTGGCTTGCTTTCTGGCGCATCTATTTGGTTATCAACGTAGTAGTATCATCGGTGATTATCCTTTGGTTCCTGATTGGCGGCTTCAGGGATCTGACGCGCATGAATCGCCGGCTGGAATTATTCGACCGGGACCATCGCGACGACGGCTTTGTTAACAACCCAAAAGGCAACGAGGAAGAAGGAGCAGCATAAAACACTGGATATGAAACAGTTTATCTTAGCTGCCCTAATATTTGCTCACTTTTTAGGGGTCAGCAACCATTGCGTTGCAGAGTCAAATGCTATACAGATAGTAAGTGTGTTTTCGGATAACTCTATTCATTTCACGCCCGATGACTCTACTAAATATGATACCGATAGCGTAAAAGTATTCGATAATGGTCGTGTTATCGCCAGAACTATCGAACTACCGCAGTTCAACTCACCTATCCGTATCACGGGTCACCTGACTATTAAGCCCATTCCGAAAGATGAGCAGGAGGTTTACGATCGCTGGGACCGGGCTGGCAACGTGCGCTTGGAGATACCCGGCAATCCGGATCTCGAATTAATCAAGTTTGTAACCGCTTATGGCGGGCAAACGAAATATGATGTTGACCTATCCAATCTGGCGCCACTTTTAAGCGGTAGACAGACAATCAAAGGATTCATCGATACCTGGGTTACGCCAGCTTGGAAGATTGATTTTTCACTTTCATTTACACCTGACACAGAAGCAGTCAACGCCGATTGGGTTAAGGGTATCATATACGCTGAATCATTTACACGCGATAACCCGGGGGATAAAGGCGTTGAAATCCAGGTTGAGATACCAAAAGATATGAAGCGCGTCCTTCTGCATTACTATGTCAGCGGCCATTGTACTGATGGTACCGACGCCGATGAGTTCGTCAAGAAGAACAATATCATTTATGTAGATAATATTGCAGTTTTCCGATTCCGCCCCTGGCGCGATGATTGCCGTCAGTTCCGGTCAATCAATCCCTTTTGCCGACGGTGGACTGATGGTTCCTGGTCGTGCGATTACAGCCGCAGCGGTTGGTGCCCCGGTGATATCGTTAAGCCATTGGAATTGGACTTGACTGATCACCTCACCCCGGGCAAACATAAAATGAGATTCATAATTGAAAATATCCGCCCTAAAGATGATAAGGGCAATTTCGGATACTGGCGAATTTCCAGTCAGCTTCTTGGATGGAAGAACCTTCCTTGATTTCTCAGGCAGCAATTATTCCGTTACCATCAGATTTACGTTTTTCCGGTAGCGAATTACGTCTTAAATCACCGATTCCGCTTTTCTTCCCTCAGAATATTGAGCAAATCCGTGAGATCGCTGATATTTGCTGCAAGATTCAAAGGTCTATTGGCGGACCAGCGCTACTACCAACGAATTGCGATACCATTGATAAACGATATTTGGGCATATTCCTGACAATTAATGAAAACGGATTGCATAAGGATGACGCATACCTGCTTCGCATTGACGAAGATGATCTGCGAATAAGCGCCTCATCGCCAAAAGGCCTTTTCTATGGAATGCAGAGTCTAATGCAACTCTTATCAACCACATCCTTAGGTAATGATGAAATTAAGTTGCCCACGCTGGAGATAAGTGACTCTCCTCGTTTTGATTGGCGAGGCATGCATCTTGATGTCAGCCGGCATTTCTTCCCTGTCGAATTCATCAAAAAGTGTATAAACTTGCTCGCTTTTCACAAGATGAACATATTTCACTGGCATCTTACCGATGACCAGGGTTGGCGAATCGAAATTAAAAAGTATGCTCGTCTTACTGAAATCGGGGCTTGGCGAACAGAATCAGATGGAAAACGATACGGCGGTTTCTATTCTCAAGCGGAAATTCGCGACATTGTACATTATGCCCGGGCACGCCATGTAACGATTGTTCCGGAAATCGAACTGCCGGGCCATGCTTCAGCGGCGTTAGCTGCATATCCAAAACTCTCCTGTACCGGCGGGCCGTTCGAGGTTGAAACGAAATGGGGGATATTCGATGATGTTTATTGTGTCGGTCAGGATTCCACATTTGCATTTCTTGAAAATGTACTAAGCGAAGTAGCCGAGCTTTTTCCGGGGCCGTACATTCATATTGGAGGAGACGAATGCCCTAAGGCCAGATGGCAAAGTCACGAACTTTGTCAACGCCGGAAGAAGGATGTGGGATTGGCCAATGAAAATAATTTACAGTCCTACTTTATCTCTCGTATTGGCAGGCATCTCGATTCGCTGGGGAAGCGGCTGGTTGGATGGGACGAGATACTCGATGGTGGCGCGCCTGAGACAGCTACAATCATGGCCTGGCGAAGCGCGGAAAAAGGTATCGAGGCAGCTCTGGCCGGTCATAATGTCGTCATGACGCCTATGCCATTTTGCTATTTTGATCACTATCAAGGCCAAACAAATGAACGGAAGGCGATTGGTGGATTTACTCCTCTTGAAAAAGTGTATGAATTCGAGCCGGTTCCTCAGGAGCTTCCGTCCGCGCTATCACGGCATATAATCGGCGCTCAGGGAAATGTCTGGACAGAGTATATGCCCAATGAGAGCCACGTCGAATACATGATGTTTCCCAGGATCTGTGCACTTTCTGAGGTGCTCTGGTCACCGCCCGAAACGCGCTCCCTTCCTGCTTTTCGGGAGCGACTAAGACCGCATCTTCAGCGACTTGAAACTTGGGGTGTAAATTACCGCCGACTCACTGACTGATCCGAAGTTCATGAAATCTTACTTTTTATCAACTCTGATATATTGTGTCGTAAACGCAGGTAATGAAAGTTGTTCGATAGGATTTCCCTTCCTCCCAAAGCTATTACACAAGGATATATCTACCGGCGTATTCCAGGCAATTTGAATGTCAGCATTCTTTGCCGATGGATTATAGAGATATAGCAACCATGACTTGCCGCTTTCAATCGGCTTCACCGATTCAACAATAACATCGTTTGGCTTAAGATTAAATAGCGATGAATACTGAGGTTCAGTTTTCTCGGTAAGTGATACTATCAAATTCTGGCGGCGCACCAACCCGCATCTTATCGCATCCAACGCATTGAACTTCGTATGCGGAAAAAGCGAATAACGGAATTGAACAGCTCCCGTCTGGTCGGCTTTATAGTTGGTATGCCAGTAATTATTCATTGCATAGGAGAAAATGGTTGTTGATGCCTTGTTACTCTTCATCCACGGCGCTTCCGCGGTTATCTTGCCAATCTCGATGAGAGGCGCATCGTTTGTTGTCCAGGTAACTCCTATAGAATCATTAGACATATCCACCCAGCTTACAACCGAATAAAAATTCTTACAAGCTCCTGCAAGCTGATCCTTTTCCGGCTGGACAATCCCGGAGGCTACATCATAATGAATTACCCCATTAGGGATATTAAAGGGGAATGAAAAGTGAACGCCTTCCTTATCGCGAATTGCCTTTTTATTTATCCGATTGATAATATCAACCCGATTTAAGTTATGGATAACTTGAATTTCGCATGAATAACTATTGCAGCCCGGAGCATCAGCCTGAATCAGCAAAGACGCCACCAGCGGACCTCTCTCTTTGGTCGTAACTCGAACATTCGATAGAAACCGCGCGCTATCCGGATCTTTGCCATTGATATATGTATATCGATTCAAACCTTGTTTATTCTCATCCACAAGCTCCTTATGGGATGACTTTTCAATTAAGCTCTCTATCGCCCCGGTTTTATTATTGATCAAAAGTGACATAAAGTTATTTTCAATCGAATTATTATTTACGTGAGCGTTCCCTTTGGATGTTGGGTCTCCTTTTTTTACGATAATCCGCTTTGAAGATAATGGCGGGACATTTTCCATAAATACCGCTAACTCGCCGGTGCTCAACCGCTGAGAAAGCAATACATTTCCATTATCATCAACTACTCTGTCACCGACGCTACTGTACTTGGGACTTAAAATGATAAGATCGCTTTGCATCCATGAATTTGTATTAAAGATATCTAAATATATATCTTTCTTTAAATTAGCACTGTGGTCGTCGAGGGCTCGAGAAAGAAGCTCTGACGACAAGCTATCCGCCTTCAACGCAAACTGCTGTTTAATTTTCCATTGTCGAATAGTTTTGGGATCGTCGGGATTAGTGACACTTATGTCAGCGCCCCAGGTGTGTTCGTCCCATAAAATAACATCGGCCCAGGCTTTGCCAAAAAGATCCTTCGAATAATTTTCAGGACAGCGAATTGAGCAGATCGCCTCTGCCTGAATAAGTTGATCGACACTGTGACGATTCAACGCCGTTTCGTAGGCCGTGGAAAGCGCACCATCCTCCCAATAAGGGGTAAAATCACCAGAGTAGATCGGAAGCGCTGCGCCGTATTTCTTTTCAAAATCCTTGAACATCTGCTCATGAGTGGAAATAATTAGAGTAGGTGTAATGTATTTTTCATTCCAGGCCTTCACGAAAGATGATAATGTTGAGTCTGGCCCGGCGTTGTCTCCCAGAGTATAGGGAAGGAAATACGTATCGTACGGATAATTATTTTCGTTGAGTTTCCTGGCGAGTTTCATAATTTTCTCAGGACCGAATCCTGTAAGAGTCCCCTGATGAAAAGTCGAATAACTCGATCCGGCGACCCAGAAGAGCACCTTCTCTTTCCCCGATTGCGAACTCCAATAGAACGGCTTGTCCCCCCACTGGTCGATTACATAACCAATCCTGTCTCCGGAATTAGGGCCGCTTGCGAAATACTTCACGTTGCTCTGCGCCAGAGCCGAGACAATACCTAAGGTAAAGCCAGGAATATCCGAGATTGTTGCAGATTGTATGGGAATTGAATATTGTTCGGAGAATTCTCTGGCGAAATCCAATAGGTGAGACATCTCTGTACTGTTTGCAAGTCCAGTCAACGGATTTACATAGAGAGCATTCAAACCGATACTGCCATTTCGGATAGCCTCGAGAAGCTCCTGTTTTCTCTCCGGTGATGCTTTTTGCAAATAGCTATCAAGCGGCCAGAGAATTTCCATATTCCATTTGAATTGAGCTTCGGGTGGATAGTCTTTTGTCTCGCGAATAAGCTTTAGTGCTTCATCAAGATTGGCCCATTGTTTCTTCTCCACATTTGTTTGAAGATCGGTATAACCGATATCATTGTGCGAGTAAGGAACAAGGTAAATATCTCGTTTGGCGGGAGGGACAATTGTTATTATTGATTTATCGACCGATACTTTATCTTTGATAAAAATGATTTCCATCGACGTATTGCCCGATACCGACGGTATGGGAATGCGGAATATATTGCCGCCAATTCCAAGAGGCTGCATGACTGGCTCCTGATTGGGAACCATTATTTTGACAATTCTATCAGGTTCCAGATTATCAAGGCTTATCCGAAGCTCCTGAGTTGCGTTCTTGCTATTATGCATCAAGACCGGTTCGGGACGACTGCGCGGCATAAAATTGAAATGATACTCGAATGTCATAAACCAGTCTGGGCTGTCGACCTCCTCGCCATCGACCCTTATAATAAGCGGCAACCCGGATTGAAAACTGTTTCGAGGAATTTTCATGAACATATACCCAAACAGGTCACCGTACTTGTCGGTCATTTGGGAATCGAATGTCAGCTCTGCACCATCTTTTCCAGGAATGGTCCAATGATTCGCAATTGAATCTTTCCGGTTTGCAAAGGTGAACCATAACTGGTCATTGATATAAAGCTTGAACTCATGTGGTATAGTGCCGCCCCATCCTTTGTGTTCTATTCCCGCCAGCCAGATGAACTGGTAATATTTACCGGGTTGCGATTTTGGAAGAGTATCTGTCTCCCACGAAATTGAATGAACATCCCGCTGCGCCCTTACAAGAAGGGCATCCTCAGCATCGGGATGCGATGAATGGTATGAGATCGTTTGACCATTTACAGTCCTGTAATATCCATTCAGATATATATTTTGTCGAGCGATATCTGTTTTTTTCGCAGAAAAAACTTCAATCGTTGTCGATGACCGAGCAGTTTGTCCCATACAGATTCCCTCGGCTAATAAAACAAAAAGGAAATAGCTAAATATTCTGGCCAGTATCTTCATAAATATCCTCTTATTGAAACAAGTAACATACATTATTCCCTGCCAGGAATCGATTCCAGCCCTTTCCCGGCATGTGATTATCGAACGACGTGGAAATTCCCAACACTTTCATATCAGCTAATATAAAAAAACAATGTTTTACTTCCAGAAAAATCGAAACTCTCGTTTCATTTTATAGGCACTTAAGTGTTAATAAATGTGAATTTGAGAAATAGCGAAGGTCGGTAAGCGATAGACCAATAGGGAAATTCGGTTATTGTTAATCTTGATTTCTTTTTATCAATCCGGTCCAGCGATATTACAAATGCACTGCCCGGTCTGCTCTATAAGCAATCTTTCGTAATCCTTCACAATTCTTCAATTCAATTACAGTCAAAAACAACCAGAAGACCAAAAGCTATAAAAGCTCTGGGCGCGTTAGACCGGAACTCAATGGATATTACTCTACAAAATACCGAAATAGCCGATTTTTAACCTTGGTCCTGACCCGCGACAAAATAAGATACAAAATTAAAACCCTTGAACCAGTTATGATTCAAGGGCTTATTCATAGCGTGGCTGGGATTTGAACCCAGGACCTTCGGGTTATGAGCCGGAAGTAACCCCCTAATACGGGACAATACCGAACAACAAGGGCAAAGACTTACAGCTTGTCTTCTTTTCCGGTATTGTCCCGTTTTGTCCCGTATTACGGCATATTATGTTAGAAAAATGTTAGAAAGAGAATATTTCTTGCGTTAATATGCAATTGATCGCCTGCTAAATAAGTATTCATACACTGCTGATTATGAAACGATTTGAACGACGGCCAGGGTCAGTTTACCTGAATTTGCGCTGAGCCGATTTCAAGATTCGGCATGTCGATCAATTCGCCGCTTGAATCGTAGAAACGAAGATTGTCCCTGGCAATATTTAAATCAGAAATACCGCCGACAGCGCCGTTAAAATGAAGCAGGCAAATAATCCCCGAGCCGCTGGCCCCGCTCTGGCCCTGCAATTTTGTTATCGAGAGATGAATGATTGAACTCTCTTCTCTCACAAATGCAATCACGTTACTGCCGAGAAAATCCCCCGCCTCGAAATCTAGCGAATCGGAAAAAGAGAGAATTGAATGATCGTAGGTTAATTGCAGGCTTATCGCGAAAATGGGATCGCCGATATTCTCCAGCGTGATTGTCAGAATACTGCTCTGCCCAACACCGATATTGGAGTAATCCACCGTCATTATTAACTTGGGAATCTCCGGCGTCGGTTTCGTTGATTTTTTACCACATCCCATCACGGCTATCATGACTATTAGTATGCCCAAATAATATTTCATTTAACTACAACCATTCTATGAATAATACTTTCCTCTTCACTTGAGAGGCGATAGAAATAAATACCGCTCGATATATTAGAGGCATCATACCGTATGTTATGCGAGCCAGAGGAAAAAGATTGATTCGCGATTAGCCTGGTAATCAGTTTGCCGGTGATATCGTAAATCGCAATCGATATCCTGCGATCTTTATCAAGCGAAAAATTAATATTTGTTTCGAGATTGAAAGGGTTGGGGTAATTTTGGCTTAACACAAACTCCGATGGAACAGCGGGTTTCAGGTCGAGAATTGTTTGTAGCAGGGCTTTTATTTGTTTAACGGGTTCGCTATCTCCAGAAAGATTTTTATATATCGTTTGTAAATTTGACATGTACGGCCTTAGATATTCGATATCGACTGGGTTTATCTCATTTGATTGGGCTGTTGTTGAATGGATATTGCCCCAATTTACACCGATAGCGACAATGTCATTCTCATCTATAACGCCGTCACCATTGGCATCTGCATAAGTAGCGGCAGGAGTATCCCATGATGGCGTTCGTTGACCCAGCCAGAAGATTTTCGCTCCTGCGCGAGCGTGCCCCTCTATCAAAAAGAAAATCCCTATCGGAAGGATATCCAGTGCATTAACTACGCCATTGTTGTCAGTATCGCCTGGGTAGATTCGAAGGTAGGTCGATTGCAGGCTCAAATTGGCGTTTCTCGCCTGCGAAAAGGCCTTCATCCCCGGTATTACTTTTCCCATACCGATAGTGACGTCGTTTTCGATATTATCAATAAAATGCTGATAATCATAAAGTTTATTGTTGTCGGCCTGGACATATTCCTCGATTACGAGACGAAGCCTTCCAACCATGGCAGAAACAGAATCATAAGATGCCGGTCCCGAGATCATCTGAGAGATATAATTGAGATAAACCAGTTGCAGCGAATCGTTAGACAGAATTCGATTGGCAAGGGGCCTATTATCGAGATTTGAAAGATTAACCGCGTCCTGGGCTATCACATCCCAGCCATTAGTAAAAACCCCGAATGACTCGTTTAAATCCCAGGGGATGATCTTAAAATTGCCACCGATTTGATCATCATACAGATAGTAGTTTCGGCCTGACCCGGTATAGCTGTCGAAATTTGACAGGACCATGTTGAATGCCAGAAGCCTGATGCAGTAATCGAGATCGAGGTAGAGGCTCATTGTATCGGTAAAAACGTTGTCAGGAGTATGATTCAACTTATAAATCATACGGATAAAACGCGACCAATCGTTATCATTTTCATTGGTTTTCAGGCTATAATCGGACTCATAATCGCTCCGATGACTGCCCTTGTATTCCATGTTTGCGCCATCGTTGCCGGCTTTGTAAAGGTTGTTTTCATTGGTTGCAAATTGCCCCCCGAGGAATGTGGGGTCGACCTGCTCGGCCATTACATAAAAGCCGATTAATGTGCTATCGACATAGAGATTGGCATAAGCTGTTCTTGGAGCCGGCAGTATTGACCGCGCGATATGGTAAGAAATAGCCTCGCGCATGAAGCTGGGATCATTGATGCAGTTGTGCAGATTTACAAAATGCAGCCCGAGCAGGGTCTGCTCGGTTTGGTATTTATCGAATTTTAACTTAAACGGCTTTTTAGGCGTATTTCTCGATTGGGCATACGATGAATTCCCTTTATAGCGAACGCCAACGCTGCCTATAACCAGCGTATCATCGAATGTTACGGTGACCGGATAGTACTCCTTGCCCAAATCCTCGAAATAGTGTTTTAGTGTGTCAGCCCAATTTTCAATATTAAAATGCAGCCTGAAAGTATGAACTCTGGTATCACCGTAAATCTCGGCGCCCGGATCGGGCACGATGATTTCGCTTCCATCGTTGGGGACGCCGAATGATGGATACATCCTTTTAAATGCACCGGTTCCGTCCGGGAAGCGCCCTGCGCTGATATCGGATGACTGCGGCCCGAAAACTATGTGATCGATAATGTTTAACTGCGGGCTTGAAAGATAGATTGCCTCTCCGGTTACAGAGAGCTTGAAATTGGCGTGCAAACCTGCCTGTGTAGTATCCTCATCAGCCCAAACAATTAAGAAAACGCCGGAATCGATAACGATATCCGGAAATGTCCACTTGGCGAGATTATCGCTTTTATCGGATAGATGGTAATTGGCAAGTGAAATTGGGGTGGCGCCATAGTTATATAGCTCGATCCAATCGTTATACTCGCCATTTTGATCGGCGACGGTTGTATCGTTCTGGGAGAGGAATTCGTTGATCGCCAGTTGTTGGCCTGACGCTGCCCCGAATAGAAACAGCGTCAGGATAATAATGGTTGCACGTCCCATTGTATAGCTTACTGTGCCGGTACTACCGCCCGGAATCCGATAAAATAATATGTATAATCAGGAATAAAGAATGTCCGGTTGGATGATCTCAGATATTGGGTATGATTTCCCCAACTCCCGCCGCGTGTACAACGCCAATCGCCTGTGGTTGGACCAGTGGGGTCCGTTACTGGACCTGAAGAATAATCGCCATACCAGTCGTTGCACCATTCGTACAGATTGCCGGCCATATCATAAAGACGATAAGCATTTGGTAATTTTGATGCTACCTGGTGGGTTCCAAATTCAGGTTCTTCAGCGCCATATTGCCAGGCGTTCATGTACCAGACGGCGTGATTGTTGACTTCGGTTGTGTCGCTGGATGTCTCCGGATAAGGGTCAAAATCCTTGCCCCACGAAAAATCGGTGGTTGTTCCTCCGCGTGCGGCAAATTCCCATTGGGCTTCAGTTGGTAAACGGTAGCCGCTTTTAGTGAGATCATAAGCGGCATTAGTGAGTTCGCACATATTGCCGGGCGTACCGACAATAGCCGAGTAAGTATAAACAGTATCGAGTCCGTCCCGAAGACTTCTGGCATTGCAATAGAGGGCGGCATCACCCCAGGTGACATAATAGGCCGGATAGCGAGTGCCCAAACCATAAGGATCATGCCACGATGGAGTCATATACGCCGTATAGGCCTGGCTCATGACCGCTTCATAATCTACCTGGGTCACTTCAGTCGTATCCATCCAGAAATCAGCCGAAAAAGTAACTGTATGAACCGGCTGCTCATTATCCAGATTGCCACTTGAACCCATCTGAAAACTGACATCCTTAGCCTGGATTAATACCATACCCGCCGGAGAGAAAGTAGTCGGAGGATTTGTCGTTTTCTTATCACTGCTGCATGAGAGCAACAAAAGCGCCGTCATGACCAAAATAACGGAAATTCCAAGTTTAATTTTCCTCATAGCGTCCTTCCTTAACAGGTTTGCCGACCTCTGTCTTTTGCACCAACATTCATCATGAAACCCTATTATCTATCACTTGATTAATACAATTTTAATAGACTTCTCCCCGCTTCCCGCCTTGAGAACCCCAAAATAGATGCCTGAACAGACTGGTTCCCCCAGATCATCCTTTGAATCCCAGATTGTTTGATGATCTCCGGCTGCAAGCGTTCCCGATTCCAAAACTCTTATCCGCTTACCAAGAATATTATGGATAACAAGTTTTATCTCGCAATCTTTGAGCAGATGAAATTGTATCGTTGTCGAACTGTTACATGGATTAGGGTAATTTTGAGACAATTCCATCTGAT
>DOTU01000002.1:5506-5782 GCA_003520965.1 Candidatus Zixiibacteriota bacterium | reverse complement strand
TTGCAGGCCGATTTGTTCAGGCGTATGATATCCTTTTTTATTATTGCACTCCAGACAGGCGCAGACAAGATTCTCCCATGTATCGGCCCCCCCATAGATTTTGGGGACAACATGGTCGACCGTCATTTGAGCTTTTCGTTTGCCGCAGTATTGACATCGTCCGCCATCGCGCTTGATAATATTCTTTCGGGTCATCATGATCCGCTTTACGGGTACCTTGACATAGAATTCAAGCTTGATTACAGATGGAACTGCGAAATGCAGAGATTGGGAACG
>DOTU01000002.1:1736-5180 GCA_003520965.1 Candidatus Zixiibacteriota bacterium | reverse complement strand
CGCCTTACGCTGCAAACGGAAACCGGCTCGAAATTCTGGTTTAAAACCAGTACCTGCCCGTAAAGCATATTCTCTCTAAATTATAAAATGCAGCATTCAGGGGGCGATTGTCAACCAAATTCTTCTTAATTCATTTTAACATAACAAGGTGTGGCAATTGTTTTCTTGACTTTTAACGACTTGAAAATATCTTTAGCGCTATGAAAAATATTCGTGATGCAATTATTATTGTGCTGTTGGCCTCGGTTTTGGGTATTGCCATTAATCTCGTTAGAAACGCCATATCCGGCGGGGGCTTGGCCTGGAATACCGCCTGGACAGATAACCGAAAAATAAGCGCTGCGATAGATATCCCGCCTTCATACCAGCCTGGCGACTCACTCCTTTCACTTAATGACGCTTATAACCTGTATACAAAAAATGAGGCTATTTTCATCGATGCCAGAGAGCCGGTCGATTATGATGACGGCCACATTAAGGGAGCAATCAACTTCCCTTTTGAGCATTGGGATGATTACTGGGCAAAGATAAAACCAACTCTGAACCCTGACAAAGAAATCATTGCCTACTGCGGCGGACTCGATTGCGAACTATCCTTGTTCATGGCCAGGCAGCTCAAGGAATTGGGGTATCCCAAAAGTTATATTTTCTTTGGTGGATGGCCTAAATGGAAAGAGGCCGACATGCCCTCGGAAACTTCCCAACCTGAAAAAAATGTAACTGATATCTCGGGTACGGTAGTCCCCATCGTTCTGGCAGCTTATATACTTATTATGATAGTAATGGCAATTGTTCGCAAAGGTTCGCTCAGCGATTCAAAATTGATTTTTATCTCGCGCCTGATCCTCGGCGGTTTATTCATTTATGCCAGTTATGATAAAATCTTCAACCCTCTCTCCTTCGCCGGTATCATTCACAATTACCGGCTTGTCGGCCCAAATCTGATAAATATCCCAGCCATTATTCTCCCCTGGATAGAATTCATCGCTGGCGCATTACTGATCGTTGGCTACAAACCTCGTAGTGCGGATCTGGTCATTGGTGGAATGCTAATTATGTACATCTTCATGCTGGCTATCACCGCCCACCGCGGTATTAATATCTCATGTGGATGTTTCTCAACCGCCGCCGGAGTGAAATCAAATCTGATTCTGCGGATAATTGAGGATGTAGGCATGCTGCTTGTGAGCTTACATATCTTCATCTTTTATAAAGCACGTTGGCGTTCCAAGGGATTTGAATGAAATTTTCATTGCATATAAATGAAAAGAGGGCGGACGCTTTTAGTCCGCCCTCTTTCTTTCTTATCAAAATCACTGATATCGTGCTAACTATTGACGCTTATTCTGCTGTCGTAAAATGCCAAATCGGCCCAGGATATTGATGGCCTTGAACGTCAAGGGCAACTACTCTCCAGGAATACAATTGACCCGGAGTAAACGGAATATCGGAGTCGTTTACTACGTGCCGAATTACACCGGTTTGATCAATTGCCCAGGTATCAATTGTGGAGTCATTGTCAAAATTGGCGGTTGCGGTACAGGTGAAAGTGTCACATGAAGCCGTAATAGTGTAAATGTAGAAATCGATGAAATCGACTTCAACTCCAAGCATATAATAATTATCCACCCCATAATAGTCCGAAATTCCATTCAGAACATAGCAATTATTATAGCCGTGAATTTTATAATACTGCTCACCCTGGTTAATCAACCGCAAGTTTGGCTGAACCCTACATTGTGCCCCAAAATCAAGATATATTTGAGTTGTCGTTAGATTGCTTAGGTACAACTGCGGATCGCAATCGCCCTGCCCGAGAAAAAGATTATAAGTCAGCGAATCGCTTGCTGGGGCAGCACAATACCAATAAAAGATAGTTGAGCAGGTGACACCTATGGAATTGTCAGATGGAATCGGAAATTGAGGGGTACCCATATTATAATTTGGCGGAATAATATCATTTGTGGTCGTGAAATGCCAGATAGGACCCCAGGTCGAATCGTGGTCCGCGTTAGAAAGCACCAGCACTCTCCATGAGTAAGTAGTACCCGGATGAAACGCAAATGGTTCGCTATCACGAAAATCGCAGGATGTTTGTTCTAACAAACCGGTCTGGTCTATAACCCAAACATCGTTTGTAGCATCATTATCTATATTGGCAATGGCTAAACAGTGGAAGCTGTTTCTTGTTGCGCACATGGTATACGAGTAGTAGTCTGTTGAATCAATAATTACATTAATTCTCCTGAAATTATCGCCGAAAGTTCTGTTGGCCATTGTTCCATTGAGGCAATATGACCTATATTGATTGCGATAAGCCGCCTGCATCTGGTATATTTGTAAGAGTATCCGTTTGGCTGCGGATTGCTTGCCCCAGGGAATATTATAGCCCTTGGCGGGATAGAATCTTTGGATTGGAACCAGTGAATCGATTCCCATAAGAATATTATATTCTATTGTATCCTCGTCAGGGTTATTGCACTGCCAACTGATTGTACAATTATCCCCAATGTCTAAGGCCCCGTCCACTGGATTTGGACTATATGGCATTAGTGGCATGACAGTAGTGTCTCCAGGATTAGAAGAAATCGGCTGATTATGCTTATCGCAAGCCGGTTGTAAGAGCAGCAGTGGGACCGCGGCAATTACGCAAAGAGCCATAAAAACTTTATTGGAGAGTATTGTTTTCATTGGGCCTCCCTATTCAGCTGTCGTGAAGTGCCAGACCGATCCTTCGTACCGAAAACCGTGAGAATCATGGGCCACGACTTTCCATGAATATGATTGACCTGGCGAAAAAGATATTTCAGAATCATTTATTACATGCCGTATGATTCCGGCCCGGTCAATCGTCCATCTATCTATTGTCGGATCTGTGTCGATATTTGCGGTTGCAGTAATTAAGAGGGAATCACATGATGCCGTTACGCAATAATTATAAAGGTCATCGCCCTCGATCCGCATCCCAAATGCGTAGATAAATCCATCGTATCCGTAACAGGCGTGAGCTCCATCGTATGCATAGCATCCATTGTGATAGTAAAACCATTGTTCATATTCACATATTCGTCCTAATATCAACTGAACTTTCCACTGTCTTCCCCAATTGAGGTAGGTTTGATTGCTAAGCAAATTTCTATTAACAAGTTCCGGCTCGCAGTCGCCAGGTCCATAGTAAAGGTCATAGAGAAGCGAATCTCCCCCAGGTCTCTCGCAGTACCAATAGAAAGCCGTTGAACATGTGACGCCTTCAGCGTGATCTTCCGGTAAAGGGGAAAAAGGAATAAAATCATACCCCGGGGGCACTATGCCGGTGGTTGTTGTAAAATGCCAGACCGGACTGGAGATTGTATCGCCGCGGCTGTCTATCACATTCACTTTCCATGAGTACGAGGTGCCCGGTTGGAAAGCAAAGTTGAGATCTTCGATATCATGTTTTATTAT
>DOTU01000002.1:0-1392 GCA_003520965.1 Candidatus Zixiibacteriota bacterium | reverse complement strand
ACCCTGCAACCATGCAGTATGTATAAATATCCGTTGCAGGAATTTGAATACCCAGTTCGCCGTAAAAAACTCGGTAGCCACTACGATCGCAATTACCATTCAGACAAAAAGATCTATTCCGATTACGATAAGCCAATTGCATTTCATAAATCTGGACAAGCATCGCTTTGGTTCGGGACTGTATTCCCCAAGCGGGGCTATAACCTGCAATTGTATCCGGGCCAAATATGCGATAAAGGGTATCGGTGCCTATATACATTTCATAGCGGATAGCCTTGCTATCGGGATTGCTGCACTGCCAACTGAAAATACAATTATCACCGATATCTATGGCTCCGCTTGCTGGTTGGGGATTATATGGAACCAGGGGCAAAATAACCGTTGTGTCGGGTTGGTTCGAGGCAATCGGTTTGTCCTTATCGCAGGCAAATTGAATCATTGAAAGCAGCAAAAGCCCAATAAGCAAAATACTGAAACATCTTTCTGTTCGGGATGGCCTGGTCATACCCCCTCTTTTCATTAAAATAATTCCAGACGATAGGAGATTTAGGCTACTATTATTATTTATCGGAGGAATTTGGTTAGATTTAACAATTATTTAGCCTTCCCAAATAAATAAACGGGTCCGCTGGGACCCGCCATTGTGCAAGGAGAATAGGCTTGCTTGCAACATTAAGAGAGAGGTTAGCTTGATTTATCGATACTAATAGTGATACCCCAACTGGCGGGATCACGCGGTTTGGCCGAATTCCAGTCGTTGTAAGAATGAGAACCATCGGTTACGAAATAAACTTCATAAGTGCCGGGCTCTAGAATAACAGTATCATCGAACATCCTATTCTTTCTGGCGCCGCCTGCCGGCTCAGTATTGCGATAGGTCATTTCCCAAACCGTCTTGTTGGTTTTATCGTTGGTGATCCAGCCATAATCGAACATCTCGTCGCTGTCACCCTCCCCTACCGCGTAGATATGAATCTTGGTTACTTTGCTTAATGTAAACAGCTCTCGTTTGTGGACATTATCACCTAAACGAGTCATCTTGACCAACACATCAGCGCTTTTTTGGGCTTGCTCTTCATCGATGATGTGAAACTTTGCTTTATCGAAATCGTTACCCGCGTAAATCGCCAATCCCCAGGCTTCCGGATCATATGGCGGCGAATCGTTCCAATCTCGATAGGAATGGCTGTCATCAGAGGTGTAATGGGCAATATAGGCGCCCCTGGCCAAATTAACAGTGCCATCGAAAATTCGGTTTTTATCCGCTCCCCCTGCCGGTTCGCTGTTACGATAGGTAAGCTCCCAAACTGTCTTGCCGCTGGCGGCATCCTCGATCCAGCCATAATCGGCGAATTCGCCGCTCCATTCGCCCATACAGACAATACGAATCTG
>DOTU01000293.1:1497-5510 GCA_003520965.1 Candidatus Zixiibacteriota bacterium | reverse complement strand
ATCACCATGACCAACGATGCCCCTCGCGTGATTTTCGAGATGGAGCATTGGGGTTGCCCGTTCTCCAGAACTGATGACGGCAAGATTGCCCAGCGTCCGTTTGGCGGAGCTGGCTACCCGCGCACCTGTTACGGGGCCGATAAGACAGGGCTGTATCTTCTGCATACGCTTTACGAACAAACGGTGCGTCTCAATACCCATTACTATGAAGAGTGGATGGTACTGCAGGTGGCTATCGATGAAAAGGGCATTTGCAAAGGTGTAGTGGCGTTGAATATCCCCGATGGCACGATTGAGATGATTGGCGCCAACGCGGTAATATTTGGCACCGGTGGGGCGGGCAGGATGTACGGCAATACCACCAACGCGCATGTATCGACGGCGCTTGGAATTGCCATGCCATACTGGGCCGGGATTCCAGTAAAAGATATGGAATTTATCCAGTTCCATCCAACAGGACTGTATCGCTCGAATATTCTGATGACCGAAGGTTGCCGAGGCGAAGGCGGTTATCTCATCAACTCCGAAGGCGAACGTTTTATGAAGCGCTATGTCTCGGAGAAGGTGATGGAGCTTGCCCCGCGCGATATCACCAGCCGTTCTATCACCACCGAGATCGAACAGGGGAGAGGGATCAATAACGCTTATGTATATCTCGATCTGCGCCATCTCGGAAAAGAAAAGATTCTGGAAAGGCTCCCCGGTATCCGTGAGATATGTTTGGATTTCGCCAATATCGATCCTATCGTAAGCCCGATTCCGGTTAACCCGTCAATGCACTACACCATGGGTGGAATAGATACCAATTATGACGGTGAGACGGTTTCGCCCGGGTTCTATGCGGCCGGAGAATGTGCCTGTGTATCGGTTCACGGCGGAAACAGGCTTGGCGGGAATTCACTTCTAGATACTATTGTATTTGGCAGAAGATGCGGGGCGGCCGCTGTTAAGTATGTTAAGAACCTTCCCAAGACAGCTGATGAAAAGACGCTCAATAAAGCTAATCAGAAGCTTGAGGATCGGATGGCCCTTGCTGTTAATGGTAAGGGGTCGGAAAATCCTTATAAGATCAGGGACGAACTCCAGGCGGTGATGCCGTCCAAGGTTGGCATTTTCCGCACCGAAAAGGAGATGTCAGAAGGTCTCGTTAAGATTCGAGAACTTAAGGAACGTTACAAACAGGTCAGGCCAATTGTTAAAAGCAGAGCATTCAACATGGACCGGGTCTGGACAATGGAGCTGGCGGGGAATCTCGATATCGCGGAAATCGTGGCGGAGGGAGCACTTCGTCGGCAGGAAAGCCGTGGCGCTCATTCAAGACGCGACTTCACCAAACGTGACGACCCGAACTGGCTTAAGCATACCGTGGTGACTTATTCGCCACAGGGGCCTCAGTTCTCATACAGTAAAGTTGATATTTCCAAATACCAGCCTGAGGAAAGGAAATACTAAGATGGCAGTAACATTCAAAGTTTTCAGATATGATCCGGACGACGGGCGCGGCCCATATTTCCAGGATTATGAAGTCCAAAACGTGACCGGGATGACTGTTCTCGAAGGTATTTTCTGGATCATGGAAAATCTGGATCCGACTCTGGCGTTTCGCTGCGCCTGCCGGGCGGCAATTTGCGGTTCGGATGCCATGCATATCAATGGCCAGTATCGTTTGGCTTGTAAGACGCAGATCGATCGGCTCCAAGCGCCGATAACTATCAGGCCGCTGGCGCATCTTCCGGTGCAAAAGGACCTGGTAGTCGATATGCAGCCGTTTTTCGATAATTATAAGCTTATCAAGCCATACCTGATTCCCAAAGAAAAGGCTCCGGAGAAAGAGTATCTTCAAAGCCCCGAGGATCGCAAGAAGATCGATCATCATATTGATTGCATACTCTGTGGTTCTTGCTATGGCTCCTGCCCGGTGGCGTACGGCGATCCCAAGTATTACGGGCCGCATGCGCTGCTTAAGGTACTTCGGTTCATTGACGATTCCCGCGACGGCGCTGACAAAGAGCGGTTGGCGATGGTGGCCTCGGAGTTTGGTGTTTTCCGCTGCCATACGATATTCAACTGCAAGGAAGTATGCCCCAAAGACCTCAATCCTACGGGGGCGATAAGCCGACTGAAGAATAAGATTCTGGCTGAGAAATTCCCGATTTTGAAGTTTTTGGCGAGGTAAATAAAATCGCGACAACAGATGGCGTCAGGTCAAGCGACTTGACGCCGTACCCGTAAATAAAAAGCCGTCAGGTGAGGCCACCTGACGGCACTTTTATATCATCGTGCTTTGGTCTCCTCACCCAAATGTTTTTATTGTAGCTTTAATAAGGCGGCAGACGAGGGGAAGCTGCCGCTCAGATAAATTGGTTGTTTATTAAGAGGCGAATTTTACAAAAATTAACAAAGAAAGTTCGGCACGGCAAGCCATGCCGCTACACAATCCGATTCAAGGACAATCGTAAGAAAATCGAGGGGATTAGAATGCGTTTTATCCGTTTGCGGAGGCTTCATAAGGGGGATTGCATCATCAGTCCTGATTAGATCGGGACTTTCTCGCAATGACGTGAATTAGAAAAAACAGCCCTTGCCAACTTATTTTCTCCATTGTAAAATAATTGAAATTGAGGTCGGCTTCAAAAACCGGACCGGATGAGCTACGAAAAAGAATGATTCAGGTGCTATTGTAATTGGCATTGATGACTAAATTTTACAATGTCGGACACCGGGGGGCGTCGGCGTACGCGCATGAGAATACCTTAGTATCGCTTGAGGAAGCGATTGCTCGCCACGCTGATATGGTTGAATTTGACTTAAGGCAGACAGCTGACGGTATAATCGTGCTTTATCATGATCGGGGAATACAGGGCACCGATGGGGAGATAAGTCAAATTTCGCAAATTAGTTTTGATGAGCTTTTTAATAGAGCGAAGAGCCAGAATTTCGAAATCGCCAAATTTGAGGATGTGCTCAAGAGTTTCGGGCCGCGAATCCCATTAAATATAGAGGTTAAGATAGGCGGTTTTGAGAAGGAGATTATCAGGCTGCTACGGACTTATCCTCCAGCATTCGAGCCGACATTATCGTCGTTTTTGCCCTGGGTTGTTATTCGCTTGAAAAAGCTGGGTAATTTCAAGACTGCCTTGATAATCGGAGAGGGACGGATTCATAAACTAAATATCCTGGAGCGTCGAATTGCGCGAGGGTTGGCCAGGTATTTGGGGATAAGCTCGATTCATTTACAAGATTGCATAACCTCTCAAGCGGCATTAACCAACCTTGTTCAGGCTGGATTGAGCGTCTTTATCTGGACAGTCGATGACCCCGATCAGATGCGAAGATTTCTAAAGATGGGAGTCGATGGCATCATTACTAATAAGCCCGATCTGCTTTATGAGGTTTGTCTGGAGATGGCCGGCTCAAATGAACCGATCTTAAAAAAAGTTGATAATAATTCCGGCAGATTTGTCTACGCTTTATGAGGTAAGAGATGAAACTGACACGAGTGATGATCAAGGTCAAAGATTACCGCAAGAGTTTCGATTTTTACAATCATGTTCTGGGGCTAAAGATGTCAAACTCCTGGCAGCGCAAGGATAGCTGGGGCGCTCTTTTCTCGGTTGGGACGGCCACGATTGAGATCATCTGGTATCCGTCGGGGCAAGGACTCGAAGAGTGTAATTACAGCATCGAGAAAGATAAGATTGAGATCGATTTGGAAGTGAATGATGTTGATATCCAATATCGGCGATTGTCATCATCAGGTATGCCAATTATCAAGCCTCCCCAAGATATGCCCTGGGGATCCAGGCAGTTTACGATAAAAGACCCTGATGGAACTCCGATTGTTTTAAGCCAACCGATAGTGAAGAAATGAATAATCGAAAGTTTCTTTTCATACCGATACTGTTCGTTTCGATTCTAATATTGGGGACCATAGGTTATCATATTATCGAGCCGGCGTTTACATTATTCGAATCGTTCTATCTTACGGCCATAAATATTTCGACGCTTGGTTA
>DOTU01000293.1:0-1189 GCA_003520965.1 Candidatus Zixiibacteriota bacterium | reverse complement strand
TGATGGCCTGGATTGGGATCTTCATCGCCGCGCGGATTACCGGGCAAATGGTTATTGAAGGGGAGATAACCAAAATTTTCGGGAGAAAAAAGATGGATAAAAAACTAAGCGCACTTTCCAATCATTTCATTATTTGCGGCTATGGAAGAGTAGGACGAGTGGTCTGCGATGAATTTGCACATCATAACGCCCCGTTTGTTATCATTGAACGAAATGATAATATGGCTAAAGAGATCGAAAGCAAAGGATATCTATATATAATCGGTGATTGCACACAGGATTCAGTGCTAACTTCGTCCGGGATAGGTCGAGCCAAGGGGTTGATCAACGCCATTCCGGACAGCGCCGATGCTGTTTATACCGTGCTTTCGGCTCGTCAGCATAATTCTGCACTTTTTATCATGGCTCGGGCCGATTCCCCAAGCGCTGAGCAGATGCTGAAGCGCGCTGGGGCAGATCGCGTAATTTCGCCGCAAGCATCAGCGGGTGCCCGAATGGCAATGGCAGCGCTTCGCCCCAATGTCGTTGACTTTTTCACGTTGGCCTCGGCGGGTGACGAAGAAGGGGGCGTACGGGTGGAGGAGATCATTGTTTCGGAGGGGTCGCAGTTGATCGGGAAATCGCTTAAGGAGATCGATATTCGTGCCAAATTTGGACTGAGCGTAATCGGAGTAAGGAAAAGCAATGATAGGCTGGTTTTCAATCCTCCTGCGGATTACGCGGTTCAACCATCCGATACCTTAATCATGGTTGGGGATATCGAACAATTGGCCCGTATTGGAGAGCTTTTCCTGCGGAAAATATGAACGCGAATAGTTGATGAACCAAGTATCCAATCAAATGTCGGCAACCAAAGGGGCGATCGTCCTATTAATCGGCGTTTTCTTTGTCAGCTGGGCGGCGATACTAATCAAGCTATCACACTCGGAGCCGACCACAATCGCATTTTTCCGAATGTTTTTTTCGACAATCATGGTCGCTGTGGCTATTCCTTTTTATCATGGCAAATGGTTCATACAAAAGCGTGATTTGGCGATAACACTGCTTTCCGGTATCTTTTTGGGTTTGCATTTTTACACCTGGGTTGCGGGATTGAAAGTAACCTCAATCTCATCATCGGTGGTCTTGGTGACAACTCAGCCGATTTTCGTGGCAATACTAGGGTATCTGATACTTCGGGAGCGGATTG
>DOTU01000300.1:11134-21484 GCA_003520965.1 Candidatus Zixiibacteriota bacterium | reverse complement strand
AGTCGTAACCGAGATTGTAGAGTAGTAGAAGGCAGGTTTTAGCTATGCAGGGACAAAAGATAAGAATCAGGCTCAAAGCTTATGACCACGCTGCGCTGGATCGTTCGGCCAAAGAGATTGTCCGTACGGTCACACGCACAGGGGCCAAGATTTCCGGACCTGTTCCACTGCCTACTAAGAAGACGGTGTACACAGTACTCAGATCGCCTCACGTCGACAAGAAATCGCGCGAGCAGTTTGAGATGCGGATTCATAAGCGTCTCATAGATATCTATGAGTCCAGCCAGCAGACCATTGACTCTTTAATGCGACTTGATTTGCCGGCAGGGGTTGACGTCGAGATAAAAGTTTAATATATTGGAAAGTTTTGTGATTTGAATATGAACTCGATCTACGGAAAGAAAATAGGGATGACCCGGATTTTCACCCCTACAGGCGACTCGGTTGGCGTAACCGCCATCGAAATTGAGCCGTTGACTGTAGTGCGTGTGAAGACGAGGAAGACCGATGGCTACTCCTCAGCGGTAGTATCTTTCGGCAAGGTCAGGCCGACTCTCGTCTCAAAACCCGTAAAAGGGCAATACGAGAAAAACGGTCGGGAGCTCCAGCGTAACCTGCGTGAGCTTCGTCTTGCGGAAGGTGAGACTTTTGAGAAAGGCGCCACGATCGGTGTCGATATCTTTAAGCCGGGCGAAAAAGTCCATATCTCGGGCACTTCCCGCGGGTTGGGCTTCCAAGGTGCTGTTAGGAGGCACCACTTCAAGGGTGGCCCCAAGACGCACGGTCAGTCCGACAGAATGAGAGCGCCGGGTTCTGTAGGCGCCTCAAGCTATCCGTCGCGTACATTTTTAGGCCAGCGGATGGCGGGACACATGGGCAGTACCGGTGTTACTGTAAAGAATGTTCAAGTGGTCGGGATTGAGCCCGAACAGAACCTTCTTTTGGTATCGGGACCAGTACCGGGCCATAAGAATTCTATCGTTTTTGTGAGAAAGGCGAGGTAGGAGAAATGCCAGAGGTCAAATTCATCTCTAAAGACGGGACCGAGGCCAGGACCGTAACGCTCTCCGGACCGCTTTTCGAAACGGAACCGAAAGAACATATTCTTCATGAATACGTTCGAGGATACCGGACTAATCAGCGGCAGGGTAATTCCTCGACTCTAAATCGTATGCGCATGTTGGGCGGCGGCAAAAAACCGTTTCGTCAAAAAGGAACCGGCAGAGCCAGAGCCGGCAGCAATACATCCCCCCTTTGGAGCGGAGGAGCAATTGCCTTCGGACCAACTCCCAAAGATCACTATAACAGGCTGCCCAAAGGGCTTAAGAAAAACGCTTTGATGTCCGCATTTTCGCTAAGAGTAAAGGAAGGCAATCTGCGCGTGGTAGAGCTTCCCGAATTAAACGAACCGAAAACGAAGATTCTTGCAGGTTTTCTTAAGCGCATGGGACTTGAGAATAAGAAAACCATTATTCTGCACGAGGGAACCAGCGAGCATCTGCTCATCTCATCGCGCAATATCCCGAATCTCAGCGTCAAGCGGGCCGAGCAAGTTAACCCCTATGATCTTCTACTTTTTGAGAATATTCTTGTAACCGAGCAGGGGCTTGAGAAGATAAAGGAGACTTTCAAAAATGATTGATCCAGGAAAAGTACTGCTCCAGGCTCTAATCTCCGAGAAGGCAACAACCCTTCAGGAACAAGCTAACTGCTATGTATTCAGAGTGGCAATCGACGCCAACAAGCTTGAAATTAAGCATGCGGTCGAGAAGGCCTTCAACGTTAAGGTAAAAAACGTGGCTACCGCCAGGGTTATGGGCAAGAATAAACGAATGGGCAGATTCGAGGGTAAGCGCTCGGATTGGAAGAAAGCCTTTATATGGCTTAAGCCCGATAACAAAATTGAGTTATTTGAAACTGTTTAGAGGTTAAGAATATGGGCTTGAAAAAATTTAAACCTATTACCCCCGGGCGGCGCTTCATGACCGTCTCCGATTTTGCGGAGATTACCCATGACGTGCCCGAAAAATCATTGATCCGGCCTATTAAGAAATCGGGCGGCAGAGGTAATACCGGGCGTGTCACTTCCCGGCATCGTGGTGGCGGTCATAAAAGAGCTTATCGCGTTATCGATTTCAGGCGCGCCAAGACCGGTATTCCCGGTCGCGTAGCCTCGATTGAATACGATCCCAACCGTACGGCCCGAATCGCTCTTATCTATTACGCTGACGGCGAGAAATGCTATATCATTGCTCCGGAAGGTTTGCAAATCGATCAAATTATTAATTCCGGCGTTGAGGATTTCGATATTAAGCCGGGCAATGCCATACCGCTTTCGAAGATCCCGTTGGGCATGAGCATTCACAATATCGAGCTTAAACCCGGTAAGGGCGGACAAGTTGCTCGCTCTGCGGGAACGATGGCCCAGCTCTTAGCCAAAGAAGGCGAATACGCGCATGTCAAGATGCCTTCCGGCGAAGTCAGGCTATTCAAGCAGAACTGTCTGGCAACAATCGGCCAGGTGGGCAATATCGATCACGAAAATATCTCTATCGGCAAAGCAGGCCGTTCGAGATGGATGGGCATAAAGCCGCACGTTAGAGGCGTAGCCATGAATCCGGTCGATCACCCGATGGGTGGAGGCGAGGGCAAATCGTCGGGCGGTAGGCATCCCTGTAGTCCCTGGGGTCAGTTGTCCAAGGGACTGAAAACCGGCAATCGCAAGAGAGCCGCAAAATTAATTGTTAAACGGCGCGATAAGAAGTAGGAGAATTTATGACTCGTTCCTTAAAAAAGGGACCTTATGTAGATGACAGGCTGCTCAATAAGATTGAGGCCTTGAATAACACTAATGAGAAGAAGGTCATTAAAACTTGGGCGCGCCGCACAACGATTTCTCCGGAGTTTGTGGGACATACTCTGGCGGTGCACAATGGCAATAAATTCATCCCCATTTATGTTACTGAGAATATGGTTGGTCACAAGCTCGGAGAATTCGCTCCAACGCGTATTTTCCGAGGCCATTCCGGCAAGATAACCGAAAAAAGCGTGGCGATAAAGTAGGATAATATTATGGAAGTTAAGGCCGTTTCAAGATATGTGCGCATGTCGCCCCGCAAGATCAGACGCGTGGCAGATTTGATCAAAGGCGAGCCAGTGGATCGGGCACTCGGGATTTTACAGCTTACACAAAAAGCTGCCTGCAAGGCCCTTTACAAGACCCTGAAATCAGCCGCTTCGAACGCCATTGCCTCGGAGGGGACTGCCAAACTTAAAGTTGAAAATTTATTCGTCAAGGATATACAAATTGACGGCGGGCCAACCTGGAAAAGGATTCGGCCTGTGGGCATGGGCAGAGCTTATATGATTCGCAAGAGGACCGCCCATATAAGCATTAGCCTTATAGAGAAAAAGCCCAAAGTAGTAGAACCCGTCGCGGTTAAGAAGACAAGGAGGCCGAGTGGGACAGAAAGCCCATCCGTACGGTCTTAGACTGGGGATAGTTAAAACTTGGAAATCCAAATGGTTCGCCACGCGGAATTTCGCAGATCTATTACAGGAAGACTTGCTCATCAGGCGTTATGCCAATAAACGGCTTGAACACGCCGGTATAGCATTAGTCGAAATCCTGCGTGCACCCAAAAAGGTGACGATCGATATTCATACTGCTCGTCCGGGAATCGTCATTGGCAGAAAGGGAGCCGAAGTCGACAACCTGAAAGGTGAGCTTGAACTCCTGACTGGCAAAGAGATTCTCCTGAATGTTATCGAGGTTAAAAAGCCGGAGCTTTCCGCAACTTTGGTGGCGCAATCGATTGCCAAGCAGCTTGAAGGCAGAGTCAGTTTCCGCCGGGCTATGAAAAAAGCTATGGCAGCGACTATGAAATCGGGCGCCGAAGGAGTAAAGATTTGTTGCAGTGGACGATTGGGCGGAGCGGAAATCGCTCGCGTTGAAAAATATCATGATGGCCGTGTACCGTTACATACTCTGAGAGCCGATATCGACTACTCTCCCGCGACAGCCCATACCACTTACGGCACAATTGGCGTAAAAGTGTGGATTTGCCTGGGCATGAAGTATGGACCGGAGGAGATTGAGACCGAAGCTACCAGAGATGCGGCTCTTGGTCTTGAGGAAAAACCAGCCGAAAGCAGACGCCGCCGGGCACGCTATAGAAAAGCGCAAGAAGGAGCTATCCCCGAGGGCGGAGATCGAATCAAGCCATCGGCCAAAGCCTTGGATAAGGCCCACAAGCGTCCCAAATGGTCCGGCCCGCGCCGTCCCGACAATAGGCCCGATAACAGGCCTTCCGATAATAGACCTTCCGGAAACAGGCCTCCGGATAACAGGCCTGGTGACAGAGATAAGCCTGAAGGCCATGGTGGAGGTGGCGCCTAATGTTAATGCCAAAAAGAGTTAAGTTCCGCAAGCAGCAGCGGGGACGCCGTACCGGCAAAGCCTATCGTGGCTGTGAAGTGGATTTTGGAGAATATGGTCTAAAGGCAATGGAGCCGGCTTGGATATCCAATAAGCAGATTGAAGCCGCTCGTGTTGCTCTTACGCGTCACATTAAGCGCGGTGGCAAAGTTTGGATTCGCATCTTCCCCGATAAGCCGGTCACCAAAAAGCCGGCTGAAACCAGAATGGGAAAAGGCAAAGGCGCTCCGGAATTCTGGGTCGCCGTAGTCAAGCCCGGAAGAGTGATGTTTGAGCTTGAAGGAATCACCGAGCCGCTGGCCAAAGAAGCTTTAAAGCTTGCGGCCGCTAAGTTACCGATAAAAACAAAATTCGTAACCCGTCATGATATGACATCCGGGGATTAGATACTATGAAGCCTCGTGAAATAAGAGATTTGACCAAAGATGAGATCCTCGTCAGGAAAGAGGAACTGGAGCGGGAAGTTTTCAATCTGAAAATCCGCCAGGCTACTAAGCAGATCGATAATCCGCTAAGGATAAGAGTACTGCGCCGCGAGCTTGCCAGAATCACTACTATCCTGGCTGAGGACGAGAGTAACGTTAGGAAGTTGGCTTCCAAAGGAGAGATTAATAATGCCTAGGGGCGCGCGCAAAACCAGGTCCGGAGTGGTCGTTTCCAACAAGATGAGCAAGACGATCGTCGTCTCCGTCGAGCGCCTGTTCAAGCATCCTGTCTTCGGCAAGACGGTGCGGATCAGCAAAAAACTCTACGCGCATGACGAAGAGAACAAGGCCAAACCGGGTGATAAAGTGATCGTCATGGAGACCCGGCCCATGTCCAAAACCAAGCGGTGGAGATTGCTCGAGATCACCGAAACAGCCAAGTGATATTTGGGAGCGTTATGATTCAAGAATATTCCAAACTGAATGTGGCAGACAATTCCGGAGCTCGAATTGTGCAATGCTTCAGAATCCTGGGCGGGACCCGGCGGCGCTACGCTCGCATCGGCGATATTATCGTGGTTGCGGTCAAAGACGCCATACCTGGGGCGGCAGTCAAGAAAAGCGAAGTCGTCAAAGCGGTGGTGGTTCGTACTACTCGCGAAACACGGCGCAAGGACGGTTCCTATATTCGTTTTTCGGATAATGCCGCTGTTATTATTAATGACCAGAATGAACCGCGCGGCACGCGCATATTTGGTCCGGTAGCCCGCGAGCTTCGCGAGAAGCAGTTTATGAAAATCGTCTCTTTGGCGCCGGAAGTACTTTAGAGGATAAATTATGAAAATTCGCAAAGGTGATACAGTCAAGGTTGTCTCGGGAAACGACAAGGGTAAAGTTGGCAAAGTGCTCAAGGTCTTCCCCGATAAAAACCGGGTTATTATCGAGGGTGTGAATTTAATTAAGAAGCACTCTCGTCCCAATCCCAAAAACCGTAAGGGCGGTATCGTGGAAAAAGAGGGGACGATTAACGCCTCCAACGCCATATTTTTCGATGCCCGTTCCAACACGGTGGCCAGGCTGGGTCACAGGATATTATCTGACGGCAAAAAAGTTCGTATCAATAAGAAAACCGGAGAAATCATAGAATAAGATGGCCAGATTAAGAAAACAGTATTTCGACGAAATCAGGTCTGCCCTTAAAGGAACCTTAAACCTCACCAATGTGATGCAGGTCCCGAGGCTTGAGAAGATCGTCATTAATATCGGGGTTGGCGAGGCAATCGCCGATGCCAAGAAGCTCGATGCCGCCGTGGCCGATCTGACTACTATTACGGGCCAGAAACCGGTTGTCAGACGAGCCCGAAAGTCAATCTCAAATTTCAAGCTGCGCGAGGGGATGCCAATCGGCTGCTCGGTTACGCTGAGGGGCGATAAAATGTATGAGTTTTTAGATCGCCTCGTTAATGTGGCTATTCCGCGTATCAGAGATTTCCGTGGTATTCCGGCCAAATCGTTTGATGGTCGCGGTAACTACACGCTGGGCATCACCGAGCAGATTATTTTTCCGGAAATCGATTATGATAAGATAGATAGAATTCGAGGCATGAACATAACGATCGTCACCACGGCGAAAACCGATGAGGAGGCGTTCGAGCTTTTACAGGCCTTTGGAATGCCTTTTAAGAGGACTTAACAAAATGGCAAAAAAGTGTAAGATAGTTGCTTCTCTAAAGAAGCCGAAATTTGAGGTTCAACGGCACAACCGCTGTCGCAGGTGCGGAAGGCCGCGGGGCTACCTCTCTAAGTTCGGGCTTTGCAGAATCTGTTTCCGCGAACTGGCTCTTTCAGGGGAGATTCCAGGCATCACAAAGGCAAGTTGGTAGGTGATATATGAGCATGACTGACACAATAGCCGATTTATTGACCAGGATCCGCAACGCTGCCAAGGCCAAGCAGCGCCGCGTCGACATCCCGTCATCGACCACGAAAATTAGAATAGCCGAGGTCCTTAAGAGAATGAATTACCTGCGCACGGTTGAATTCGTTGAGGATGGCAAACAGGGAATTTTGGTCGTCCGACTGAGATATACTCCTGATTCCAAGAGCGTAATCACCGGATTGGAGAGAATCTCTCGGCCGGGTTTGCGGATATATTATGATAAAGATAAATTAGCGGCAGGTTCTCGCAGGATGGGTACCGTGATACTTTCAACATCGCGCGGAATCTTGACCGATAAAGAAGCTCTCGAAGCAGGCGTCGGTGGCGAAGCCTTGTTCCGGGTCTGGTGAGTCGAGGAAGCAACTATGTCACGAGTAGGTAAACAGCCCGTCCCGATCCCGGCCGGCGTCAAGATAGTAAGAGCCGATAATGTAATAACGGTTGAGGGACCTAAGGGCAAACTTTCGCAAAAGATCCACGACGAGATCAAAACCGAGGTTAAGGATGGCCAGATGATTTTCACCCGGCCTTCCGATTCCAAATATGATCGTGCCTTGCATGGCCTATACCGCGCCCTGGTGGGAAATATGGTTAAGGGCGTGACGACTGGGTTCACCAGGGACCTCGAGATCGAAGGCGTGGGATATAAAGTCGAACAGGCCGGTAAAGCTTATACCTTTGCCTTGGGTCTTTCGCATCCGGTTTCAATTTTACCGCCGCACGGAATTGAGATCAAAGTAACGGCCCCAACAAAGTTTTCAATCTCCGGGATTGATAAGCAGTTGGTGGGCCAGGTGGCGGCTAAAATTCGTTCTTTCAGACCCCCTGAGCCATACAAAGGCAAAGGGATAAGATACGCTGGCGAGCACATCAGGCGCAAAGCCGGCAAGACTGCAGGAGCATAATAGCATGGCTAATAAACAGGCATTCAAGCGCGACGCCAGATTAAAACGGGCTGGCAGAGTTAGACGGAAAATTAAAGGCACAGCCGAGCGTCCGCGTTTGGTTGTTTTCAAAAGCCTGAACCACGTCTATGCCCAGCTAGTCGATGATCTTCAGCAAAAAACTATTACCGGGGTATCGAGTCTGAAGGGCAGCGTTAACGTTACAGGGAAGAAGATGGATAAGGCCAAAGCGGTCGGTACGGCAATCGCCGAGAAGGCCAAAGTCATGGGCATCAAGAAAGTGGTTTTCGACCGTTCTGGCTATCTCTACCATGGCAAAATTAAAGCCCTGGCAGAGGCAGCCCGCAAAGCAGGGTTAGAGTTTTAGAACTATAAGCGAGGTGAATTTGGCGAGGTTTAACGAAGAGCAGTTCGAATTCCAGGAGAAGGTAATTCACGTCAACCGCGTGGCTAAAGTAGTCAAAGGCGGTCGGCGTTTCAGCTTCACAGCGTTGGTGGCCACCGGCGATAAAAACGGTAAGGTAGGCATCGGTTTGGGGAAGGCGGCCGAGGTTTCCGAGGCCATCCGCAAAGGAAGCGAAGCTGCCAGGAAAAACATGATCCCGGTGCCAATGATAAACGGCACTATTTCCAAAGAGGTGATTGGCCAGTTTGGAGCTGCCAGCGTGTTGCTGAAACCGGCTGCTCCCGGTACAGGCGTCATCGCCGGCGGACCGGTTCGTGCGGTATTGGAATCAGCGGGGATACAGGATATTTTAACCAAATCACTTGGCTCGACTAACCCGCATAACGTCGTCAGGGCCACGATCGATGGCCTGCTTAAGCTAAAGAGCGTCGAAGAACTCATGGCCATCAAGGATATGGAGACTAAGTAATGCCTGAGAAATTGGAGATAAAGCAGGTCAGATCCCTGGCCGGCTCAAACGATAAACAACGACGGGTGATGCGAGCGCTTGGCTTCAGGCGCCGCGAGCAGGTCGTGACTCACGACGATTCTCCGTCGATTCTGGGGATGATCGATAAGGTTCGGCACCTCGTGGAGGTTACGAAAAAGAATGTTTAAACTTTCTGATTTAAAACCCAGCCCCGGTTCGACTAAAAATCGCAAAAGGGTTGGTCGTGGCCCCGGTAGCGGGCATGGCAAACAATCCACTCAGGGTGGCAAAGGACAAAAAGGCGGTTCCGGCTACAAGAGCAGGGCGTGGAGCGAAGGCGGCCAGATGCCGTTGCAGAGACGAATTCCGAAACGCGGTTTCACGAATAAATTCCGCGTTAATTATCAGGAGATTAACATTAACGCCATTGCCGCGCTCGATTTGCCTGATGTAACGGTTGAGATCCTTCGAAAAAGTGGCTTGGCTACACGAAAAAATATGTTAATCAAGGTTTTAGGCGATGGCGAGCTTTTGAAGCCAATAACCATAAAGGCACATGCTTTTTCGGTCTCTGCCAAAGAGAAGATAGAAAAAGCAGGCGGAACGGCGGAAATAGTAAAGTAGACGTTTGATTTACCATTGATGAAATTTAGGCGTCTTTGAAAATATGATGGGGGAGCAACAGGTGAGGAATAATGGCGTTTGATAGCGTAAGAAACATCTTTAAGATACATGAGCTCAGGCAGAGGATTTTATTTACCCTCGGCCTGTTGGTCGTCTATAGGATAGGCGGCCATATCCCCACTCCGGGAGTCGATCTTACGGCCATTCAACGGTTCAATCCGGGAGGCCTGCTCAATTTGTTCGATCTGTTTGTGGGCGGAGCTTTTACTAAAGTCACTATTTTTTCTTTGGGCATCATGCCCTACATCTCGGCCTCGATTATCATTCAGCTTTTGGGAGCGGTTATACCGTTTTTCCAGCGGCTGCAAAAAGAGGGCGAGGAAGGCCGGCGTAAGATTACCCAGTATACCCGTTACGGAACGGTACTAATCGCTGCAATGCAATCAATGGCCACAGCCACCTATCTTGCTGGGCAAACTAACCCAAGTCTGCTTCTGCCGGGTATATCCAAAATGTATTTCATCTTGATGACAATGGTCACTTTCACGGCCGGCACGATATTTATCATGTGGCTGGGTGAGAGAATTACCGAACGCGGTATTGGTAATGGTATTTCACTTATTATATTCATCGGTATCATCGCCAGGCTGCCGATTGCGGTTCAGGATGAGTTGGCGAAATTTTTCCCGAGCTTATTTGGCCTGACCGGCGCCGCTCGCGGCAATATCATTAAGGAGCTTCTGGTAATTTCCTTTATGGTCATTATTGTGGCGGCAGTCGTGCTTGTTACCCGGGCTCAGAGGCGGATACCTGTGCAATATGCCAAGAGAGTAGTGGGACGAAAGGTTTACGGTGGCACCAGCACGCATATTCCACTTTCGGTCAATACCGCTGGAATTATCCCGATCATCTTCGCCCAATCAATCATGTTTGCGCCGCAGACGATTTTTTCGTTCTTCCCGGATAGCAACTTTATGATGATGCTTTCAGGCTGGTTTGATCCCAGGTCAATAGTCTATATGGTAATTTATGCATTACTTATTGTCTTTTTCGCCTACTTCTATACTGCAATAGTTTTCAACCCGGTCGATCTGGCTGATAATATGAAAAAGCAAGGCGGATTTATCCCGGGTATCAGACCCGG
>DOTU01000300.1:0-10817 GCA_003520965.1 Candidatus Zixiibacteriota bacterium | reverse complement strand
ATATTCTTTGCGATTATTGCTATTCTGCCTAACATTATGTCGCGGATGGCGGATGTTCAGTTCTACTTTGGTGGTACTGGGCTTCTGATTGTGGTTGGCGTGGCGCTCGATACTTTACAGCAGATTGAGTCGCACTTATTGATGAGACATTACGACGGGTTTATTAAGAAGGGGCGATTGAAAGGGCGTTATAGCTGATGCAGGTCATCTTCTTGGGGGCACCCGGTACAGGCAAGGGAACCCAGGCGAAGAGGCTGGCGCAGAGATTCGGTGCGGAGCATATTTCTACCGGTGATATCCTGCGCGATGCAATCAAGGAAAATACGGAGATGGGCCGAAAGGCAAAAATATTCATGGATGCAGGCAATTTAGTGCCGGACGATATTATTCTGGGAATCATTAAAGAGGAACTCTTGACTAAAGGTAACAAAGGGTTTATATTTGATGGTTTCCCCAGAACTACGGCTCAGGCTGAGGGTCTGGATCGGATGCTACGGGATCTTGGTATGAGCATTTCCAAGGTGATCAACCTCAATGTTCCCGACGAGGTCATTGTCAATAGGTTGAAATCCCGCGTGCTGTGTGATAATTGCGGCACTGATTACAATATGCAAATCAGGCCGCCTAAAATTTCCGATAAATGCGATGTTTGCGGAGGAGAGCTTTACAGGCGGTCGGATGACGCCGCCGATATAATAGAGAACCGGCTTAAGGTTTACCGTCAAAAGACAAAGCCGATCGAAGATTTTTATCGCTCAAAAGGGCTTATGGCTGAAATCGATGGCAACAGAAATTGCGACGAAGTCTTCGACTCCATTGCTAAAGCCGTTGCCGGTTGAGTGATGATTCAATTTAAGTCGCCGCGCGAAATTGAAAAAATGCGCAAGGCGGGCAGGATCGTTGCCGAGGTCCTGGATTTGATCTCTGAAAACATAAAACCCGGTGTCACCACCAAAACACTGGATAAGCTGGCCGCCGAGTATTTTAAAAGAATCGGCGCGCGACCGGCCTTCCTCGGTTACCAGGGCTTTCCGGCGCACATCTGCGTCTCCATCGACGATGAAGTTGTGCATGGCATCCCCGGTGAACGTAAATTGGTTGAGGGCCAGATAGTAAGCGTTGACGTTGGCTCTATCTTGGATGGTTACTACGGCGATGCTGCTCGAAGCTTTGGGGTGGGTGAAATAAGCCCCGAGGACCAGCGGCTTCTGGAGGTAACTGAAAGCTCCCTTAAAAAGGGGATTGAGAAATGCCTGGTTGGCAATTATCTGGGAGACGTATCAGCAGCCATCCAGAATTTTGTGGAAGATAAGGGATTTTCGGTGGTGAGAGACTTGGTAGGACACGGAATCGGGCGAAAGATGCATGAGGAACCGCAAGTTCCAAATTACGGCAAGCCTGGCACCGGAATAGAGCTTAAAGAGGGCCTGGTCGTGGCCATCGAACCGATGATAAACGCAGGAGGTTTTGATATCCGGCTCCTGCCCGATGGCTGGACAATAGTTACCGCGGACGGCGCCAATTCGGCTCATTTCGAGCATACGGTGGCGATAACGGCCAATGGCCCGGAGATATTAACCGTAAGGTAGTATGGCGAAAGAAGACGTAATAGAGGTTGAAGGAAAGGTAATCGAGCCGCTTCCTAATGCAATGTTCAGGGTAGAGCTCGATAATGGGCATCAAGTATTGGCACATATTTCGGGCAAGATGAGGATGCATTTTATCAAGATTTTGCCCGGTGACAAGGTGACGCTGGAGTTGTCACCATACGATTTGAATAGAGGCCGGATAATTTACCGGCATAAGTAGTTAAAACGGAGATAAAATGAAAGTTCGTTCGAGCGTAAAAATCCGTTGTGAGAAATGCAAGATTGTCAGGCGCAAGGGCGTGGTCAGAGTTATCTGTTCCAATCCCAAGCATAAGCAGCGTCAGGGATAAAAGGAGGTTTTTTTGGCACGTATCGCTGGCATAGACCTGCCGCGTGATAAAAGAGTTGAGGCGGCCCTGCCCTACATCTACGGCATCGGTTTGACATCGGCCCAGAAAATTCTGAAAAAGGCTGGCGTCAGCCCCGATATCCGAGTCAAGGATCTAACTGAAGAACATATATCCAAGATTCGGACTATTATCGAACAAGAATTCAAAGTCGAGGGCGCTCTCCGCACTGAAATCAATATGAATATCAAGCGGTTGATCGATATCGGTTCCTATCGCGGCCTGCGGCATCGAAGGGGACTTCCGGTTCGTGGTCAACGTACCAAGACCAATTCCCGAACCCGTAAAGGTCCCAGAAAAACCGTTGGAAGAAAAGCTAAAGCAGCAGAATAATTAACTTGATAATATAAGGATGGAGTAATTGGCAGAACAACAACAGCAGGTAGTAAAGAAGAAAAAAGGGAAGAAGAAAGGGCAAAAGGTCGAATCGGTAGGCGTTGCCCATATCAAATCTACCTTTAACAATACGATTATCTCGATTTGTGACACCAGGGGAAACGTCATCTCTTGGTCGACATCGGGCAAATCCGGTTTCAAAGGCTCCAAGAAGTCGACCCCCTTTGCCGCGCAGATGGCGGCCCAGTCGGCGGCTCGCGAAGCAATTGAACAGGGCCTGAAACGGATCGAGGTTTGGGTCAAAGGGCCGGGGGCCGGACGCGAGGCTGCTATCAGATCCTTGCAGGCCGCAGGTCTTGAGATCACTGCCATACGCGACGTTACCCCCATCCCTCATAACGGTTGCCGTCCACCGAAACGGCGTAGAGTCTAAAGGGGCAAGAGAATATGGCAAGATATACAGATGCAAGCTGCAGGCAATGTCGCCGCGAAGGCATGAAGCTTTTCCTTAAAGGCAGCCGCTGCTTGACAGATAAATGCGCTATCGAGAGACGTGGATACGCTCCGGGTCAGCATGGCCAGAGCGGTCGTAGAAAAGGTTCCGAGTACGGCTTCCAGCTTCGCGAAAAACAGAAAATTCGCCGCATCTATGGTATTCTTGAGCGGCAGTTCCACGGTTATTTTGAAAAAGCTTCGCGCCAAAAAGGCATTACTGGCGAGAACCTCTTGGTGTTGCTGGAGTGCCGTTTGGATAATATCTCCTACCGCCTGGGTTTTGCACCTTCCAGGAAAGCGGCTCGGCAATTGGTGCTGCATCGGCATTTTACAGTTAACGATCGGATTGTTGATATCCCGTCGTTCCAGGTTAAGCCGGGAGACATTATTAAGGTGCGCGAGAAGAGTCGCAATATAGATTTAATTCATTTGGCGCTTAAAGATGCCGGCAAGGGCTTCGAACTTCCCTGGCTGCGTCTCGATAAGGCTAAAATGGAAGGCGAGCTTTTGGAGCGGCCGAAGAGACTTGACATTCCGACTACCGTTCAAGAGCAAATGGTTGTCGAACTATATTCCAAGTAGAGCAAACTACGGGAGGCGTGTTAGAATGAAGTGGAAAAGTATGCAGATGCCCAAAGAGGTGGTTCTCGATGAGAAAACCGCAACCTCGAGCTATGGCCGATTCACCATCGAGCCGCTCGAACGAGGCTTTGGGCATACCCTTGGCACGGCGTTCCGACGAGTGTTGCTCTCCTCGATTCAGGGCGCGGCTGTTACTGCGGTTAGAATTAACGGAATATTGCATGAATTTTCGACCATCCCAGGCGTTTTGGAAGATCTGACTGAGATCGTCTTGAATATCAAAAAGCTTAAAATCAAGCTTTTGGGTGATGAAGCAAAGACTATTGTTCTTACTGCCAATTCCAAGGGCGATTATAAAGCGCGCGATATCGAAGCCGATCCCTCGATTGAAATCGTCAATCCCGAACTGCATCTGGTGACTTTAAATGACGATATCAAATTTCGCATGGAACTGGATGTCGAATCCGGCCGCGGCTTCATTACGGCCGATCTGAATAGAAAGGTCGGTCAACCAGCAGGTACGATTTATCTCGACACCAGATTTTCGCCGGTTATCAAGGTCAATTATGCTGTTGAAGATACCCGCGTTGGGCAGAGAACTGACTACGATAAGCTAACCCTCGAAATCTGGTCCGATTCGACCATCAGCCCCGAGGAAGGCCTGACTTTTGCCGCCAGGCTTATCAAGGATCACCTCAACATATTTGCCAAAGTTGATCAGGAAATGGAGATGGTTGAGGAAGAGAAGGTTGACGAGGAGGTCATGAGGATTCGCAATCTGCTTAAGATGCGGGTCGATGAGTTGGAGCTATCAGTACGCTCATCCAATTGTCTTCATGCGGCCAATATCATTACCCTTGAAGATCTGGTGCGTAAAACCGAGCAGGAGATGTTGAAGTATCGTAATTTCGGACGCAAATCGCTTAACGAGCTTAACGCCATCTTGGGCGAGCTGGGCTTGTCGTTTGGCATGGATGTCGATAAGTACAAAGAAACGGAAGAAGTGAAGGCTATATAAATGCGACATGGAAGAAAAGTAAGGAAACTGGGCGTCAAGCCTGCTCACCGGCATGCTATGCTATCCAATATGGCGACCTCTCTCATTTTGGTCGGAAAGATTAAAACCACGACGGCCCGGGCCAAGGTTTTGCAGGGTAAAGTCGATAAACTCGTTACCCTTGCCAAGCGTGGTGATCTTCATGCTCGTCGACAGGTCTTCGCGGCTTTGAGAGATGATGCCGCCGTAACCAAACTATTTACCGAGATTGTCCCCGAGCTTAAGGATATTAAGGGCGGTTACACCAAACGTGCCTTTTTCGGTCGCAGACTTGGTGATGGCGCCTCGCTGTGCGTTGTTGAGCTCAATATCGAAAAGAAAGTAGTCGAGGAACCCAAGAAAAAGGGCAAGGAAAAAGAAGAGGGTAAGGCAGAAGAAGGTAAGGCCCCAAAGAAAGAAGCCAAACCGAAAAAAGAGAAAAAAGAGAGAAAAGAGAAAAAGCCCAAACCCGAAAAGAAAGAGGCTCATAAAGAGACAAAAGTAGTTAAGAAGAAAAAATCTCCAACGGCCAAATAACCTCTTTTTCCAACTCCATGGCCGGACGCGGCCAACAAAATTTTACCCGGCACTCGCCGGGTTTTTTGTTTGTGCGAAATTCGGGATTTAATATTCTACACATGGACATTGCCCTATTCTTATAACTATTTTCCCTTTACAGAAGGCCTTGCATTTCATAGAATTAGATTCATGCGAGCCTGTGTACTAATTCTTGATTCCTGTGGCGTGGGGGAGCTTCCCGACGCCGCCGATTACGGCGATAAGGGATCCAATACTATCGGTAATGTGGCCCGGATGCTGGGTGGTCTCAATATGCCCAATCTCCAGAAAATGGGACTGGGGAATATTATCGATATCGAAGGAGTTCCTCCTGCAGCAAATCCAATGATGTCTTACGGCAAAATGGCCCAGGGGTCCGCTGGTAAAGACTCCACCGTCGGCCACTGGGAGCATTTTGGCATAATCACCAAGCAACCATTTCCGACTTATCCCAACGGTTTCCCACCTGAGATAATCTCCGAATTTGAAAAGCGCACCGGCCGCAAGGCGATTGGGAATAAGCCTGCCTCTGGAACCGAAATTATCAAAGAACTTGGCGAAGAACACCTTAAAACAGGCGCTTTGATTGTTTATACATCTGCCGATTCTGTCTTTCAGATTGCCGCCCACCGACGCATCGTACCGGTTGAGGAGCTCTATCGTTACAGCCGCATCGCCCGTGAGATTATGAGCGGCAAGCATGGTGTCTCCCGCATCATTGCCCGGCCTTTCGATGGAGAGCCCGGCAGCTTCTACCGCACGGAAGAACGTCATGATTTCTCGCTCGCCCCAACAAGCGAAACGGGCCTTGATATCCTATCGAAGGCCGGACATGCGGTAATTTCCATAGGCAAGATTAATGATCTATTCGCCGGTTCCGGGATAACGGAGAATCATCCCACCAAATCAAACGCTAATGGTGTCGATACCCTGATCGAAATTCTCGGTAAATCATTTGACGGCCTGGTCTACATCAATCTTGTTGATTTCGATATGCTCTGGGGACACCGTAACGATGTGCGTAATTTCGCCGGCGGATTGGAATATTTCGATACAAGATTCCCGGAGATAAAGGCTAAGTTATCATCGAAAGACCTCTTTATAATTTCCGCCGATCATGGCTGCGATCCGACTACGCCTTCAACCGATCACTCGCGCGAATATGTACCAATACTTGCCGGTCTCGGTATGGCCAGGCAAAGCAAATCGCTCGAGATTAGAAAGTCATTTGCCGATCTCGGCGCTACCGTTTTAGACTTGTTCGGCCTTCATCAACCAATGGGGGAGAGCTTCTTAGGAGATTTAAAATGATCGATTGGGAAAAACTGATTTCCGCAGCAAAAGTTGTCAGAGAAAACGCTTATGCTAAGTTTTCGGGCTTTGAGGTTGGCGCAGCTTTACTTACTGATGACGGCGAGATCATCACCGGCTGCAACGTGGAAAATAGCTCCTTTGGCCTAACTATTTGCGCCGAGCGTACCGCTACCTTTAAGGCCGTTTCAGAGGGTCACCGCAATTTCGTGGCTATTGCCGTTTATTCACAATCTGATCAACCTGCCCGGCCATGTGGCGCCTGCCGCCAGGTTCTATTTGAGTTTAATCCCAATCTTGAAATCGCCTGCGCCAATACGCAGGGGATAGTCGATAAATTCATACTTTCGGAGCTTTTACCGGAGGGCTTCAGGCTCAGATGAATTTGGGAAAGGTAACCGGCTGCCTCTGGGCTTCCGCCAAGCATGAATCTCTCAAAGGCGGTAAGTTTCTAATAATTTCAATTATCAGCCCCGATGGCAAGCCCACCGGCGCTTATGAAGTTGCCTACGATACTGTCGACGCCGGCGTCGGCGATACCGTAATCACCGTCAAAGGCTCATCGGCTAAAATGACAACGCAAACATCTCAAGCCACGATAGATTGTGCTATAACAGGGATAGTAGATCATGTCCAAAAATGAAGAGTTAATCAGAAAAATTGTCGAGGAGATCGTCTCCGGTAAGGTTGAACAACCCAATACTTCCGATGATGATCACGCCTCTTGCAAAGGTTGCGGGCATTGCATCGCGGAACGTCCGGCCGCAGTCAAGAGGATTGCTGAGGCCGGCGCGGACCGGATCTCAGCGGGTATCGGGGTTGGTCAGAGTCTTGTAGCCCCTACGATGATCGACCACACCATTCTCAAGCCAAACGCCACCGCGCACGAGGTTGAGCAGCTTTGCGGTGAGGCGATAGAATATGGCTTCTATTCGGTTTGTATCAACCCCACGCATATTGCGCGCTGCCGGGCGATCCTGGCTGGCTCGCGGGTAAAGGTTTGCACTGTGATTGGATTTCCTCTTGGCTCCAACACCACCGCTACGAAGGCATTCGAGGCCAGAGACGCTGAATCACTTGGGGCCGAAGAGATCGATATGGTGATAAATGTCGGCGCGTTAAAAGATAATGAACTATCGTTTATAAAAGACGATATTGCTGCGGTAGTCCAGGCTACATCCCAAAATGTAATCACCAAGGTTATTTTAGAGAATGCCTATCTTACCACCGAAGAGAAAATAAAAGGTTGCTTGATGTGCAAGGCTGCTGGTGCTGATTTCGTGAAGACATCAACCGGCTTTGGGCCATCGGGAGCGACACTTGAGGATGTGGCACTAATGCGACGTGTTGTTGGGGATGAGCTTGGCGTTAAGGCCGCTGGAGGTATCCGCGATACGGCTATGGCCCTTAAAATGATGCAGGCCGGTGCGACTCGTATTGGCGCATCGGCTTCAGTCAAGATTGTGACAGGCACCGCATGAATCCGGTCGAAATTATCGCTAAAAAACGTGATGGCAAAAAACTTACTCGTGATGAGATTTCCTATTTTATAAGCTTATTTCTTAAGGGCGATATAAAAGATTACCAGATGTCAGCCCTCCTTATGGCGATTTTTCTTAAAGGAATGGACTATGAGGAAACTGGCTGGCTTACCGAAATAATGCTTTATTCCGGCGAAACTATTTCCTTTGGCGAACCTCGCAACCTGTATGTTGATAAACACTCTACGGGCGGCGTGGGAGATAAAGTCTCACTGATTCTGGCGCCTTGGGTTGCAGCTTGCGGTGTTAAGGTACCAATGCTCTCTGGCCGCGGCCTCGGCCATACCGGAGGAACACTTGATAAGCTGGAGACAATCCCCGGTTACCGTACCAATCTTTCGCTTAACGAATTCATGTCAGGCGTTGAGAATGTTGGATGCGTTATCTCCGGCCAGACTCCCGAGATCGCCCCGGCCGATAAGGCGATCTATGCGCTTCGCGACGTTACCTCAACTGTTGAATCGATCCCTCTGATTTGCGGTTCGATCCTCTCGAAAAAATTTGCTGCCGGGCCGAATGGCCTCGTTTTCGATGTCAAATGCGGCAATGGGGCTTTTATGAAAACGGTTGAAACGGCCACCGAATTGGCCATCAACCTTATAGGCGTCTGCAAAGCTATGGGTCGGGATGTGTGCGCGCTCCTGACCGATATGAATCAACCTTTAGGATATACAGCCGGGAACATCCTCGAAGTCAAGGAATCTGTCGACGCGCTCAAAGGCAATTTTGCCCCTGATCTTTATCGGGTCACCATTGAACTTGCTGTAGAAATGCTCATACTGGCGGGAATCTCAAAGAACCGCGAAACTGCAGTATCACTCCTTGAAACCAAGCTTGGGGATGGTTCTGCCTGGCGCAAATTTGAAGATATGGTCGCTTATCAAGGCGGCAATCTTGGGATTTTTGAATATTCAGAAATACCCAAGGCTCCGGTTATCAGACAGTTTAAATCTGAGATTGACGGTTTCTTGCAGGGTTTCGAAACCGAAGCGATCGGACGGCTAATTGTTGATATGGGTGGCGGCCGGAAAACAAAAGATGATATAATCGATCCCCTGGTGGGATTAATATTCCATAAGAAAATCGGTGATACAGTAAAAGCAGGGGAAATGCTGGTTGAAATTCATTCCCGAAATAATACTCAAGCCGATGATGTTGCCCTGAGGTTAATCAAGTTTATTAAAATAGGTTTAGATAAAGTAGAAGCGCCGACGCTAATTAAAAAACGATTGTCTTAAGATTTAGCGGTCTTTTTCGATACATAATATATGCGAATTCGATTGGCCAAAGTTGATGATGCCTCCGCTATTTCAATTGTTCATATCAATTCATGGAGGTCGTCCTACAGGGGCATAGTCCCAGACCAGGTTCTCGATAGCCTCGATTATGTGCGCAACGGTAGCAGATGGCGCGAAATGCTTTCCAATCTCGGCGAAATGAAATGCTTTTTCGTTGCCGAGGATGATGATGGCAGAATAATAGGATTTGCCATTGGCGGCCCCAACAGGGAAGAGAAGACCGGCTTCAATGGCGAACTCTACGCTATCTATTTACTCAAAGAATATCAGGGAAAAGGCGTTGGGAAAAAGCTTGTTGAAAACGTTGCCTATTGGTTGTCGCGACACAAATATAATTCGATGCTTGTTTGGGTGCTTGAGAAAAACCCCGCTAAGTATTTCTACGAATCCCTGGGCGCAAGGCCTGTGGGACGTAAGAAAATCGAGATCGGTAACGCCCCGCTTGACGAGCTCAGCTACGGCTGGCCCGATTTGAGTATATTGATTCCCAACAAAAGCAAGTAGCACCCCGCATCGTTGTGCCCGCGGGTTCCGCCTTTCGCTCCAAAGGAGCGAAAGGAAGAAATCCGCATCGCTATTAATAGCAATTTCTCATGATGCTGTTTGCAGATATATCAACTTGTTCTATATGCACGAAGCGGATTTCCGCGCGACCTTCGGTCGCGAGCGGAACCCGCGGGCTATAACGCTATAGGTATGTGGCTAAATAAATAATTGATCTCTTAGATTTAGTATAATGCAATAATGACTGGTGTGCAACTCTGCTAAAATCGCTCTTTTTTACTATGGTTTTTTTCGTCGAACTGGAATCGATTGGAATTATCCTTGGTGGGATGAGCCGTTTTATGATTTAACGTGCATTCTTCTTTGGGCAACGTGGCCTCGGTAAAAATATCTGTAACAGTACGAGGACAATCCTCCCGGGCCAGCTTGCCCGAATCAAGGCAGATTGTAGTCGTATAGATGCCCGGCGGCACCGGGAAATCTTTCACTGGCAAATCAGTCGTTGCTACTTTCATAAAGTTGGCCCAGATCGGAAGAGCTGTGGTAGCGCCTACTTCGCCTTTGCCGCTACCGATTTTAGTCTTATCGTCGAATCCAATCCAGACCCCGCAAGTTATCTGAGGTGTAAAACCGACAAACCAGTTATCGGTGTTGTTATTGCTGGTGCCGGTCTTTCCACCAGCCGGTCGCGAAAAGCCAAGAGCCCTGGCGCCTGCGCCTGTACCGTGGTCAACTACAGTTTGAAGCATATTCGTCATGATATATGCTGTTTGAGGCGCCAATACCTCTTCTTGATCGATTCTTGTTTTTTCGAATTTTACATTCCCATTGCGATCTACTATTTTGGTGATATAGAACGGGGCTTTTCTGATTCCTCCATTGGGAAAGACCGAGAATGCTGGCACCATATCCCACATCATTACCTCGCTTGACCCGATAGCTAACGATGGCACCGGATTAAGCGGTGTGCTGATCCCCATGCGATGGGCGTATTCCACAACCTGCTGGGGAGTAACCAGAGGATCCATGATCAACTTGATCGCCACCAGATTTCTCGAATCTTTAAGCGCATCTCGCATGGTCATCTCACCTCTGAAAGTGAGATCGAAATTATCCGGCCGCCATTCTTTGCCCCCGATTGTCAATACAATCGGCGAGTC